>CAMTJB010000045.1 GCA_947072715.1 uncultured Fusobacteriaceae bacterium
ATATACATAATATAGGAACAGATAAAGATATTAATAAATCTAACCCAACTATAGATAATACTCCTGAAAATAAACATATCCCAAAAGCTATTTTTTTATAAGATATTTTTGTAAGTTTAGAAAACCAATCACTTGCAAGTGCAGTTAATCCTACTGATGTTGTAAGGCAAGCTACAGCTACACAAACACCAAAAGCTATTTTACCAGTATCTCCCAATGTTAACTCTGCTAATTTAAGTGTTATTTGAGATGTTGAAAGTCCTTTTAAACTACTAATTTTTGCTCCTAAATAAATTAAACTTAAATAGATGAACCCAAGTCCAATAGAAGCTATCACTCCAGCTCCACTTAAGAAAAATTTTTGCTCTTTAGGGCTATTAATTCCTTTTCCTTCTAATCCTCTAATAATAATAACCCCGAATAAAACTGAAGCCAGTGCATCCATTGTTTGATATCCATTTACAAAGCCATATGAAAATGAACTACCTTGAATTGAAGAAGGAATTGGAGTACCCAAATTTTTAGTTATTCCTAAAACTGTTATTAATATTAAAATAGTTAAAATAATTGGAGTTAAGTATTTCCCTAATATATCTGTTATTTCTGATTCATTTAAAACTAAAAATAATGTTACTCCATAAAATATAACTGCTGTAATTATAGATATTAACATAGAGTTAGAATTAGTAAATAAAGGTAAAACTCCCATTTCAAATGTTGTTGATCCTGTTCTAGGTATTGCAAATAGAGGTCCTATTACTAATATTAAAACTGTGGAAAATATCACATTAAATTTAGGTGAAACTTTATTTGCAAATTCATCTAAACTTCCAACTTTTGTAAAAGCTAAAATCCCCATTAATGGAAGACCAATTCCTGTAATAAAAAATCCTAATCCTGCTGAAAACCAACTTTCTCCAACAGCAACACCTAAAGAAGGTGGAAATAACAAATTACCTGCTCCGAAAAACATGGAGAATAAGGCAAATCCTAAAAATAATACTTCTTTTTTTCTGTTCATAAAACCTCCTGAGATGTAGTATATCAATAAAAAGACAAATTATAGTAATAATCTTTTTTCTGAATTAAGATATATTATATATTAAAAATGCGACTTTGTAAAGAAAATAAGAATTTTTATAGCTTAAAAGTTTGTAATAAATTTAAAATAAAAAAAGTGTGATTAACTATTAGAATTAAATAGTTAACATCACACTTTTTATAAATATTTATGACCAGCTTTTAAGTTTAATTTCTAAATTTAATTTTGCTGTTTCCAAACCTATGATTAATCCTTCTATAATATCTTTGGCAGAGGATTCTTTAGTTACCATAGCAGCTACTTGACCTGCCATAACACTACCTTCAGTTACATCTCCATCAACAACAGCTAACTTCAATTTTCCTTTTCCTAACTCTTCTATTTCTTCTTTATGAGCGCCACATTTTTCTCTTTCTAACATATTTCTAGAAAGTTTATTCTCAATAACTCTTACAGGATGACCAGTAAAATTACCAGTTACAACTGTTGATCTATCTTTTGCTTTTATTACAGCAGCTTTATATTTTTCATGAACTAAGCATTCATGTGCCGTTAAAAAGATAGTTCCAGCTTGTACTCCACATGCACCCATAGAAAGAGCAGCTAAAAACTGTTCTCCACTGGCAATTCCACCAGCTGCAATAACTGGTATATTAAGGACAGCTGTTACTTGAGGTAAAAGAGCCATGGTTGTAAGTTCTCCTATATGACCGCCAGCTTCCATTCCTTCCGCTATTACAGCATCGGCACCTATTTTTTCCATTCTTTTAGCTAGCGCAACAGAAGCTATAACTGGAATAACTTTTATTCCTGCAGCTTTTAACTTCTCCATAAATGGTCCTGGATTTCCAGCACCAGTAGTAACCACAGCTACTTTTTCTTCTATACAGACATCAATTTGTTCTGCTACATGTTCCATCATAAGCATAAGATTTACTCCGAAAGGATTTGAAGTAATTGATTTTGCTTTTTGAATGTTGGTTCTAAGTATATCAACAGGCATTCCACCTCCAGCAATTATTCCTAATCCTCCTGCTTTAGATACATGACCTGCTAGATTTCCTTCTGAAATCCAAGCCATTGCTCCTTGAATTATAGGATACTTAATCCCTAATAGTTTGCAAATTTGATTGTTTTGCATAGTTTAATTCCTCCTAAGTTAGAAATATTTTCAAATAAATATCTCTTTAAAATCGTTCATTATTTCTTTTACACTTTTTATTGAATTAATTTTCCAAGCATCTCGTCCTGCAAAAATTATCCCTTCCGGAATATTTCCTTCATGCCCAATTACAAGACGTTTATTTACACAAAATTTATAACTACAGTGTTTTAAACATTTGGTACAGCTTTTAGGTGAAATTCCTTTTTCGTCTGCTAAAAGTTTTTCTATAAATGGAGTTTTTATTGCATTAGCAGGAAGACCTGCTGAACTCATAAAAGTTACAATATCTCCTTCATGGGCATTTATATACATCTGTTTAAATGAATCTGCGACCTCACATTCTTCTGAGGCAATAAATCTACTGCCCATTTGAATACCGCTAGCGCCTAGAGCTAACATTCTTCTACCATCTTCTGGGGTAATAACTCCTCCAGCTCCAAATACAGGAACACTAACATTATCCACAACACTTTTTACAATATCCCATGAATCTAAATCAGTACCTAAATGTCCACCTGCATTACCACCCTCTACTACAATAGCATCTGCACCAAGTTTTTGAGCTAATTTAGCTAATTTAGCTGATGAAACTATTGGAAAAACTTTTACATCTGTTCCTTTTACCATTTCATATATATCTCTAGAAAAACCTGCTCCTGTTATTATAATATCAATTCCTGCATCTATTGATGTCTGAACTGCTTCTGCGAAATCACTTGCAGCAAACATTATATTTACAGCTAACGCACCACTTTTATTAACTATTAATTCTCTAGCTTTTTTTATCTCATTTTTCAATTCTTCCAATGGTATAGCTGTTCCAGCTATACAACCAATTCCACCTTCATTTGCAACTGCTGCTGCTAAATTACTTAATGAACCCCTTATTGCCATTCCACCTTGTATAAGTGGGAATTTTATTTCTAAATCACCAAATTTCAATTTTATTCCTCCTGTGTTATCTAGGTCAAAATAAGTGATTCAAAAATCACTACCTAAATTATAACACATGTTATTTTGAAAAGCTAGAACTTAAATACAACATTTAAATAGATTATACCATATAAACATTAAAAATCAAATATTATAAATTTCTAAGTTAGATATGAAAAAAAAATCAAAAATTTATATTGACTTTATTATAAAAATGTTTTATATTTATATTAATACAATATAATCTTCAGGGCAGGGTGCGTATATTTTACAATTCCCGACCGGCGGTATAGTCCGCGAAGATCGAGAGATCTTGATTTGGTGAAATTCCAAAACCGACAGTATAGTCTGGATGAAAGAAGAAAAAATAGATAGCTTTTTTTTGCTATTCAATTTCATTTCATCAATGTCTGGAGTTTATCCAGACATTTTTATTTGTCCTGATAAAAAAGGAGAGTAAATATGAAAATAATTCAAGGTGATTTTTTAGGTAAAAATTTAAAAATAGGAATTGTAGCAGCAAGATTCAATGAATTTATAACTGGAAAGCTTATAAGTGGTGCTGAAGATTCTTTAAAAAGACATGGAGTAGCAGATGATAACATTCATTTAGCTTGGGTTCCTGGTGCTTATGAGATTCCTTTCATAGCTAAAAAAATGGCTAGTTCAGGTAAATATGATGCTATTATAGCTTTAGGTGCAGTAATAAAAGGTTCTACTCCTCATTTTGATTATGTTTGTTCTGAAGTATCAAAAGGAGTTGCTAGTGTTGGATTAGAGATGGATATTCCTGTTATTTTCGGAGTTTTAACTACCAATACAATAGAAGAAGCCATTGAAAGAGCAGGAACAAAATCTGGAAATAAAGGTTTTGATGCTGGAATGACTGCTATTGAAATGATAAATTTAGTTAAAGAGTTATAAATTATGGAAAATACGAATATTCATTATATGAAACTTGTATTTTCTTTAGCACTGAAAGGATTGGGGAAAGTTAACCCTAATCCTTTAGTGGGTGCTATTATAGTTAAAAATGGAAATATAGTAGGTGAAGGCTACCATAAATATTATGGAGGTCCTCATGCTGAAGTATATGCTTTGGATATGGCAGGAGAAAAAGCAAAAGATGCCACACTATATGTTAACTTAGAACCTTGTTCTCATACAGGAAAAACTCCTCCTTGTGTAGATAAAATAATTGCTATGGGAATAAAAAAGTGTATAATATCAGTATTGGATCCCAATCCACTTGTCAGAGGAAAAGGAATTGAAAAACTTAAAAATGCAGGGGTAGAAGTAGAATTAGGAGTATTAGAAGAGGAAGGAAAAAAATTAAACCATGTTTTTTTACATTATATTATGACTAATTCACCTTATATTTTTTTAAAATGTGCTATAACTTTAGATGGAAAAATAGCTACAAGGGCATTTAATTCAAAATGGATAACCAATGAAATAGCTAGAGAAAAAGTTATGTATCTAAGAAATAAATATTCAGGGATTATGATAGGTATTAATACTTTAATACAAGATAACCCCAGTCTTAATTGTAGACAAGATAATTCCCGTAATCCATATAGAATAGTAATAGATCCTAATTTAAAAATCCCTTTAACTTCCAATATTCTAAATTTTAAAGATAAAAAAAATATAGTAGTAACATCTATTGAAAATAAAAATTTATTTAAATTTAAACAATTATTAGAATTAGATGTAACTTTTATCTTATTAGAAAGTAAAAACTTTTTAATAAAAGATATATTGTTAGAAATAGGAAAATTAAAAATCGACTCTCTTATTTTAGAGGGCGGTTCTAATCTCATTTCAAGAGTAGTTAAAGAGAACCTTATCAATGGTGGTGAAATATTTATCGCTCCTAAATTTTTAGGAGATGAAAAGGCAATTCCATTTATAAATGGTTTTGAAATAAACAATATGTCAGATTGTTTTCAAATAGAAGCACCTAAATTTAATATTTATGGTGATAATATATCGATAGAATTTTATAAATAGTGAGGTGATAATATTTTTACTGGGCTAATAGAAGAATTAGGTGAAGTTTTATTAATAAATAAAGAAACAAACAGTATTAAAATCATGATAAAATGTAATAAAGTATTAGAAGGAATATCCTATGGTGATAGTATCTGCACAAATGGTGTATGTTTAACCGTCGTTGAAATCGGAAAAAACTACTTTGGAGCAGATTGTATGTTTGAGACTTTAAATAGAAGTAACTTAAAAACTTTAAAAAAAAATGATAAAGTTAATTTAGAAAGAGCAGTAACTTTAAATACTAGATTAGGTGGACATTTAGTTACTGGTGACGTGGAATGTGAAGGAATTATAAAAAACATTTCAGCTATTGGAATAGCAAAAGTATTTACAATTGAATTAGAAGAAAAATACTCTAAATATATTATAGAAAAAGGGCGTATAACAATAGATGGTGCCAGTTTAACCGTTATCTCTGTGAATCTTAATAAATTTTCAGTTTCTTTAATTCCATTTACTTTGAAATCTATTACTTTAGGAGAAAAAAAGATTGGAGATATTGTTAATATAGAAACAGATATTATAGGGAAATATATAGAAAAGTTTTTAGGTTCTGAAAAATATAATGAAAATAAAAAAGATATAACATTAGAATTTTTAGCTAAAAATAATTTTTAAGGAGAAAACTATGTTTGATAAAATAGAAGATGCTATTGAAGATTTAAAAAAAGGTAAAATGGTTATAGTAGTGGATGATGAAAATAGAGAAAACGAAGGGGATATAGTTTTTTTAGCCGAATATGCTAATTATGAAAATATTAACTTTATGGTTACTCATGCAAGAGGACTTATCTGTGTTCCTATGACAGAAGAGAGAGCTGATGAATTAGGATTACTACCTATGACTATAAAAAATACAGATGCAAAAGGAACTGCATTTACAGTTTCTGTTGATTCTAAATTTGGAACAACCACAGGAATATCAGTTCACGATAGATTAAAAACAATAAAAGATTTATCTGATTCGGCAAAATCTGGAAATGATTTTACAAAACCAGGTCATATCTTTCCTTTAATAGCAAAAAAAAGAGGGGTATTAGAAAGACAAGGTCATACAGAAGCTGTTGTAGACTTAGCTAAATTAGCTGGTTCAATTCCAATGGGAGTTATTTGTGAGATTTTAAAAGATGATGGGACTATGGCTAGGGTAAAAGACCTTGAAATTTTTTCCCAAAAACATGATTTAAAAATTATATCAATAGAAGATTTAATAACTTATAAGAAAAAAAATGAAACACTTATGGAAGTAGTTGCCAAAGCTCCACTGATAACTAGTAATGGTAAATTTACTATTGTTGGATTTTCTAATGAAATTGATGATAAAGAACATATTGCACTAGTCAAGGGAGATGTAAGCAATTTAGAAGACGTTCTTGTTAGAGTTCATTCTGAATGCCTTACTGGTGATGTTTTTGGTTCTATGAGATGTGAGTGTGGTTCACAACTTAATATAGCAATGAGAGAAATCGAAAAAAAAGGTTCAGGAGTAATCTTATATTTAAGACAAGAAGGAAGAGGAATAGGAATTACTAATAAAATTAAAGCCTATGCACTTCAGTCAGAAGGAAGAGATACAGTTGATGCTAATTTACAACTTGGTTTTGAAGAAGATCTAAGAGACTATTCAGTAGCATCTCAAATGTTGAAAGCTTTAGATGTAAAATCTATAAAACTATTAAGTAATAATCCACAAAAAAAAGAGGGTTTAATTAAGTATGGAACAAAAATTGTCTCTGTTGAAAATTTAGAAGTTGGTATTCATGAATTAAATAAAGAATATATGAAAACTAAAAAAAATAGAATGGGTCATATACTAAAAACTATATGATTGAGAAAAATAAGAAAGTTAAAGTGATAAAATCCAGTTTATATGATGGAATTGAAGTTTTTAATTTTTTACAAAGTATAGGTTATGGAGAATTTGGTTTCTTTATGAACCCTCCTAATAATATAAATGAATTTAAGAGTTTGTTACAAGAATTTGATGATGATGAAGATAATTATTATAAAAATAAAGAAAATGGTCAATTTATTTATTGGCTGTCTGTTAATAATATACTTGTTGGAATTATAAAAATAAGACCTCGATTGGATAATGCTCTTTTAATTCAAGGTGGCCATATTTCATATAGTATTGCACCCAGTTTTAGAGGGAAAGGTTATGGAACATTAATTTTAAATGAAGGTATTAAAATTTTATCTAAATATAATGTAAAAAAAGTTTTAGTTACAGTAAATGAAGAAAATTTAATATCTAGAAAAGTTATTGAAAAAAACTGTGGAAAACTTCAAGACATTTTTAATAAGCATTGTAGATATTGGATTGAAAAATAATAAATATAAAAAAAGGCTAAAGCCTATTTCCAACCCCCTGCCCCCAAGCATGGGGGTT
>CAMTJB010000046.1 GCA_947072715.1 uncultured Fusobacteriaceae bacterium
TAATAAAACTATTATTGGAAGAGCCAAACTAGATAACTCCCACAACTTCATAGACATAACTGCCATTGATACAAATAGACTTAAAGAGATATCCCCAATAACATCAATCTCTTTTAAACTAATAACAGCTTCTTTCTTCTTTGAAATCATAGGTAAAATATTTGTAACAATAGCTCCCCCTAGCATACCCATTACATGAATAGGTAATACTACTGAAGGAAATAGACTTTTACTCCATCCTGCTAAGTAGGCCCCTAATCCTAGACCAATAAATACTATTGTAAATGACTCTATTAACTTTTTTCCATCTATCCTATTTACTTCATTATTTTCAACTATATCCTGTGATTCATTTCTAATTTTTTCATCCTCTTTACTAAACAATTTATGTTTGTTAATTAAATAACGCCCTGTTGGTCCACCAACTATACATCCTGATACTAAACCAAAAGTTGCTGCTGCTATTGCTACGCTTAATGCTCCAGTAGCTCCAAAACTTTCAGCTATTGGTCCAAAAGCCGCTGCATTCCCATGTCCACCCGTCATTGGAGTGGAACCTGTCATAAGTCCTAATAATGGAGATATCCCAACTACTTTAGCCATTCCTACTGCTACTGCATTTTGAAAAAATGCTAGTATTGATGCTAAAATTAGAAAAATTCCAATTTTCTTTCCACCTTTTTTTAATACTGATACACTTGCTCCAAATCCACTTGCTGTAAAAAAAACATTCATAAAAAATACTTCCATAACTTTACTAAATTTAAATGTTACTATATCGTATTTATATAAATAAAAGTGTATTATAGCAAATAGTAATCCCCCAATTACTGGAGCTGGTATACAGTATTTTTCTAAAAATTCAAATTTTTCCCTTATTTTTTTTCCTACTATTAACAGTAAAACTGCCACTAATAGAGTTTTTGATATATCCATTTCTAAAATCATCTTCTCCCCCCTATTTCCCCTAATTTATCTAGCTTATAAAGTATTCTTATTCATAGAGAGAACATCTGCAAAAGCTTGTACCGATGTTTTAGCCTGTCCAAAGTCTTCCATTTGATGATCAAATCCTAAATGTATAAATGGTATTCCAACTTTCTCTAACTCTTGTTTTAAAGATGGATATTCTAGCTCTTCAGGATCACAAAAGGTCATCATAATAACTGCAACTCCATCTGCATTACTTTCTTTTACTTTTTCCACTATATAATCTGGTCTTTTATTAATTTCTGGATCATACAAGAGTGTGTCGTAATCCTGTTGGGCAAATTGTAAAGCTAGTGCCATCATTCCATTCTCATGCTCTGGAACATCCACTCTGAAGGATCTTGATTCATGTGCAACATCGTCTGCTACTATTGCAATATTATTATCTTGAAATATTTTTAATAAATTTGGATTATCAACAATAATTCCTGATGTAACAATTTTAAGCCCTTCCCATTCTTTTCTTGGTAAAGTTTCTAAAGAACTATTTAGTTCATTTAACATTAAATTATACTCTTGCTTTTCAGTAAAATAAGCACTTTTTAAGACATAACACCTCTCTAAAGGTGTGATTATATCTGGATATATTCCAGCTAATTCTACAAATTTTCTTCTTAATTTTCTTCCTTCATTAAGGATTTTTATCCCTTCCTGCAACATTTCATTTGTTATCTCTTTTCCTATAATCTCTTCCAATTTTTTCTTAACGTTACTGTACTGATCAAGAGTAAATTCAATTCCACATTGTAATCTTCTATTCTGTGGATGGGCTAAAAATATAAAGGGAATATGAGGCACTCCAATTTTAAAATTTTGACTCAATGGTCTTAAAGTATCACATAAAGATGTTAAAATAATTCCAGACATTCCATCTAATGATCCTTTCAACCCTAACTCTAAGTTCATCTGTGCCAAAGAGCAATAAAATGACGGGAAATATTCCTTTGCTTGATTTACTACACCTTGAGCTCCCCAGATTCCAAAAGCTATCATTCCAGCTCCTTGAATCAACTCTTCCGGTGCATAATATGGAAAACAACCTATCATTTTTTTACCTTGCTCACTATATTTTTTTATTTGCTCTTTAGGATTAACTGCAATATATTCAAATCTAGAAAGTAATTCTACTATTTTCTTCATTATTTTATTGCCTCCTTATTTTTCTTATTCTCTTCCATAATTTCATAAAGGCCCTCTATTCTTGTTCTGTATTGAGCTTCTGAAAAATTTCTAGGATCAGCTTGGTCTCCATCAAATCCTGCTACAGCAATACCTAATTTATCTCTTAATCTTCTTTCCATCTCTGGCATAAATCCACTCCAAGGTTTACAACTTCTGTTGTAATGAACCAATATTCCATTTATATTATTTTCTTTACAAAGCTTCTCTCTCCACTGAACAGCAGTTTCTATAGATACTGCTGTTGGACAAATACAATATGCTTTCATAAGCTCGTCTATATTTTCATAAACAAATCCAAATGCTGGTGCATAAACAACTGCTGCTGTATTTATTCCCCTCTCTTTTAAAGGTGTAAACAAAGCTCTAAGTTCTGGCCAACAGGGAATTCCTTCAAACATAATTCTATGATTTTCTTCATATTTCCAAGTTGATGTTCCATCTTTTACAGCTTGTTCATACTCTTCTGATAATTGTTCCAAAGCTTCTGCTGCTTCCACCTTTGAACGTGCAGTTACTACAACTGCCATATGATTAAAAAGATCAAAACCACTTAGTGGAGAAGGAGTGTACTGACAATAAGAACAAGCTTTTATCCAAGCTTTTGCAGTTCTATTTGAAATTTTCATAACTTCTTCAAATTTTTTCTCATCCCATTTCTTTCCAGTAATTTTTTCTAGTTGCTCTATAGCATTAAAAAATTGACCTTTAATATACTTTACTCTAGAATCATCTATCGTTGTCTCATTATTATATGGAATATCTATCATTATCATTGGTATATTAAGTCTTCTTGCTATGTTTTCATACCATTTAGTCATGCAGTTACATATGTTATTACAGCAAAGAACAAAGTCTGGAAGTGGCATATCTTTTTCTTCACATTTTCCTAAATCTGCATAAGCTAAACTTATTCTCGTATAGCCACAAATATCATTTGAATATCCTTGAGCTTCTGCATGCTCACACATTTTTACTCCACCGTGTTTTGCTGAAATTGCTGCTGCTTGATTTTCAGGATAACATATTGTAAGTCCTAAAGTTTCTGCTATCTCTTGGGGAAATTTTGAAGAGGACCATCCCACTAGCTCCCCTCTCTCTTTCGCTCTCCAAGCATCACTATAAACATTATCAATTATGTCTCTTAGCATTATTTTTGCAGATTTTTTTTCTAAATTTTCTATATTATTATTTATTTTTTTCTTATTCTCCATTTGCTGCCCCCTTTATTCCTATTTTTGGATTTTTATATAACCAAATAGTGCCGCACCTAATGCTCCTGCAAAGGGTGCTAATGGAGATGTATAAATTTTGCATCCTAACTCTATTTCAAGTTCTCCTACCAGTCCAGAATTAGAAGATAATCCTCCTGTTATCACAACATCACTTTTTATACCAATTCTTTTAACTAATCCAGCAACACGTCCAGCAACCGCTCTATGAATCCCTTTTATTATGTCGTTTCTATTTTTATTTTGAGATAATTGAGATATTACTTCTGATTCAGCAAAAACTGTACAGGTAGAACTTATATTTATTTTTTCTGTTGAAAGAAGAGAACAACTTCCTAGTTCACTAATATCAACTTCTAAAATACGTGACATTACATCTAAAAAACGACCCGTTCCTGCTGCACACTTATCATTCATTACAAAATTTATGAGCATACCTGTCTCTGATATATTTAAAGCTTTAGCATCCTGACCCCCTATATCTATTACTGTTCTTGCATTAGGAAATAAAAAATGAGCTCCAAGGGCATGACAACTAAGTTCACTCATTTGAAAATTAATCTCTTCCACAAAATTCCTTCCATAACCTGTGGCTACAAAAGAACTCATATTCTCCATAGAAAGATTAGTCTCTTTTAAAATTTTTTCTATAGCCCTCATTGGGCCACTTGTTCCTGTTCCAAAATTAATAAGGGACTTCCCCATAATCTCTTTTCCATTTTTTATAACAATACATTTTGAAGCTGTTGAACCTACATCTATTCCCAATGTATATCTATTTTTCATAAGTATCAAATTCTTTGATTATACGAGGTAGAATCATTTGATGAAATGCGCAAATTGATTTAGGATTTTGATAATTTGAACTTACAAAAGCTTTTAAATATTTTCTTATCTCTGTTAAATCTATTACTTCGTCTAACAACCCTTTTTCTGCACAATACTTAGGCAATGATTTTTCTTTATACTCTTCAATCATTTTATTCATCTTATCTATGGTTGGCTGTAAATCTATTCCCTCTTTATAATCTTTAGCCAATTTTCTTGAATACATTGCTGATGCTGCTGTTTCTCCATTCATTACATTAATCTCCGTTGTAGCTAATCCTAAAGAAAAAGCATTTGTATTGTTTCCTTGAGGTCCACCTAATACATAATGAGCTGCTGCTGTACCTTTTCTTAGTGTTATCTCTATTTGAGGGATTTTTGAATTTTCAATTGAATAGATTAGAGATTGTCCTAATCCTAATACCTCAGCTTTCTCAGCTTCATTACCAACATCAATTCCAGTTGTATCTTGTAACCAAACTAAAGGTATTCTATCTCGTCCACAAATAGTTACAAACTCATTCATCTTAATTAATCCCTGACGATAAAGTTTGCCTCCTATTCCAATAGAATTTTCTTTATACTCAGGATACTTCATTAATAACCCTTGCTTATTCGCTATTACTCCAACTAATAAACCATCTACTTTAGCTATTCCAGTTACAATCTCAGGCCCATATTCTTTCTTATATTCCATAAACTCACTATTATCAAAAATTCTTCCCATAATATTATAAATATTGTAAATTTTCTTAGGATTAATAGGGATTAAACTATATAACTCTTCTATATTAAACTTTGGTTCAGTAGGTGTATCTACTCTAAAAAATTCTAAATTATACGATGGTAAGCTTTCTACATATTTTTTTATCCCCTCTAAAACCCCTTCATCTTCAGCATATACTTCACGCATAAAACCTGTTTCTTCATAATGAATATCAATTGATCCAGGTGCTAAAACTTTAGGTTTATTCTCCATCTCAATAAGGGTCATAGCTCCTTCCATATCTATATAACCTTTAGGATTCATTCCTCCGAGAATACCTGCTCCACCTACTGCCATATTGGATTTTTCATGTGCAATTATAATTGTTGGACTTATACTGTGATAACCTCCACCCGCTGGATTTGTTCCATAAACTCCAACAATTATAGGTACTCCAAGTTGCTGTAACTCTGCATTTCTATAAAATGGAGTTCCTCCTGTTCTTCTACCTGCATATACTTTTTCTTGTTCATCTAACTTTACTCCACTGCAATTTAAAATATATACTAAAGGGATATTTAAAATTTTAGCAGTATCAGATGCTCTAATTAAATCTTCTGCCTGCCCTGGAACCCAAGCTCCAGCCAATTTTTTATTATCTGAGGCAACTATTACAACCCATTTTCCTGAAATACAACCAAGTCCCTTTACTATTCCAGTTCCTGTTTCAAAATTTTCTGGATTGTAAAGTGTATTCAAAGGACACCATGTTTCCATATCTACTAGTTTTTTTATTCTTTGTATCGCTGTCATCTGTCCACTTTTATTTAAAGATTCATCTGATCTCCCTGCTTCTAAAACCTCTTTTGAAGCTACTCTTATTTCATCCTCAATTTTTCTTATTAATTTTTCATTTTCATCATCTATCTTATTTAATGAAACTCCTATTATTGGCATATTTTTAAAGTATTTTGGCATAGAATAAAAATTCATTTTAGTCTCCTTTTAGTCTTATTTTTCCTCTGGATGTTTTATAAAAGCTTGACCTGGATCTATATCCTCTCTAATCATCTTTATTATTTCTGGTGTTGGAGGCTCTATTAAAATAGCTTTACTCACATCTATATCAAAGCCTGTACTCTCTTTTATCTCCTCTGGAGAAGAGGTAGGAAAATATCCAGACAAATACATTCTCTTAGTAATTTCATCAAATTTTAAAACTCCTTTATCCGTAACAACCATTAATGGTCCTCTGTTACTAGGTACTCCACTTTTTTCTCTCCCATTAGGTCCATCTCCCCAACCTAAACTTGTTATATAATCGATTTTTTCCATAAATCGTCTTTTTTCATGTTGCATCATAATAATTGTATTTACATAAGTTGCAATTCCATTTGCTCCTCCACTTCCTGTAAAACGAGTCTCAGGATTATGATAATCCCCTATACATGTTGAATTTAAATTTCCATAAGAATCAATTTGAGCTCCACCAATAAATGCAACCATTCTATCGTTATCATGTAACCATTCATTTGCCTCAAAACCTATAAATCTTATATTTGGCCACTGAACACTACAATGTGCCATTAAACGGTTGTCACCAACACTTCTTGGTACTTCTAGTGGGTTACAATCCATTAATCCACTTTCAACAATCAGTTTACAATTTGGAGCAAAAATCTTTTTAGCAAGAGTTGCTCCTATTAATGGTAACCCTGTTCCTACTATTACTATCTGTCCATCTTTTATAGTTCTGGCTATTTCAACAGCCTGTAACTCTTTAATTGTATAGTTCGAATAATCCTTCACCTTAATTCACCCCTTTAACGGATTGTAATGAATAACCTAATCCAGGAATTACTTTAAGATTTATTAATCTCATAGCACCAAGTTTATTCAAATACTCCTCATGATTTTTCAAATCATAAAACCACTCTTTTATAAAAGATTCGAACCCTTCATCACTTTTACTAGCCTTATCGTAAGATTTAAAATATTCTCCATCATAATCATAGTAGTTATAGCATTGTGAAGGGTGAGCACCATAAGGAGCATGAACAACAGCACTTACTACAAATCCAGGAATAGAATTATTTAATTCCCTGCATATCTCTTCATTACTCACTAACTCTTCACATGTAACTATGCAATGTTTTGCAGCAACAGCTATATCAACATCATGAAACTCATCACCTTCTATTGAACAAGTTCCATTTGGAGAAGCTTTTTGAACATGAATAATAGCTGTGTCTAATCTTGGAACTGGCAATGCCACTATTTTTTCCTCTGGATTAAAAGGATTGTCTAAATATACAAACTTATCATTAGGTAATTTATCAATAGTTTTTCTAATCTCTTTACTTATTCCCCACATATC
>CAMTJB010000047.1 GCA_947072715.1 uncultured Fusobacteriaceae bacterium
GACCTGAGAACGATGATAGTGATTGCTCTATACTTTGCTCATCACCTATATCAGCATATACTCCATTAAACATACCAATACTACTCGATTCGTCTGCTGGAACAGGTATTCCTGATAGTGCCATTACAGTTATTAATCCAGCCGTTTTTAAGGCTACAGTCTTTCCTCCTGTATTAGGACCTGTTATTAAAAGTGTATTGTAATCTCTTCCTATTTCAAAAGTTAAAGGTACAACTTTATCTTTCCCTATAAGAGGATGTCTTGCATTATCTAATTTTAGATATTCTTTTATATTAATTGCTGGAATATTATTTTTTTTATCTATTGAAAATATAGCCTTCGTATTTAAAAAATCTAGCTCTAACACAGCTTCTCCAACTCTTGCAATATCTTCACTGTGTTCTCTTAATACTCCTGCTAATTTAAGAAGTATTCTTCTTATCTCATCTTTTTCCCTGATCTCTAACTCTTTCATCTTATTATTTAAAGATACAATGGCTAGAGGCTCTATAAATACTGTTTGCCCACTTGATGATCTATCATGCTCTATCCCTTTTAAAACCCCTTTAAAATCCGATTTAATAGGTATTACGCTTCTTCCATCACGAACAGTTAGAATTCTATCTTGAATGGCATTAGCGTAAGCTGGATTTGAGAATATCTCTTCAAATTTCTGTTTAATATTTGTATTTAAAACTTTTTTATGAACTCTTAACTCTCTTAACTCTATAGAAGCATCATCTTTGATATTTTTTTCATTATCAACTGTTTTATTTATTAAGTCTTCAACTAATTTAACTGGTTGAACTGTCTCAAATTTATTATTTAAATTTTTATACTTCTCTAATTCCTCAACTCTATTTTTAAAAACTCTTAAAACTCTCAAAGTTTGATTCAGTTTCCATAACTCTTCTGGATCTAAATAATTTCCAACAATTTGAATCTTTCTATTGTAAATTGAAATATCATTTATACCTGTGGACTCAAATCCCCCATCAAATTTTATTAAATCAATAAAATCCCTAACTACTTCTAACTCTCTAACTAAAGTACCGTAGTCTTTTATTGGTTCTAAATTTATAACTCTATTATAAACTGTTTCTGTAACACAATGCTGTGCTATCTCTTCTCTTAGTTTATCAAATTCCAAAACTGAATAACTGTGTTTATTCATACTTTTCGCCTCTTTTGCTTTTATTTATTGTATATTATAGTTCACTTTCATTATAACATATAGTTATGTAAAAATTAAATTACTTTATTTCAAAATAAAAGTTTCTTTTTCCTTTCATTTCATTATTTTTTCTTCCTTTGCTATAATGAAAAAATTCCTATTTTATGGAACTTATTATAAAAAAAACTTGATTTTTTCCTAATATAGTGATAAAATAATCTGTAATTTACGAAAAAAAAAGGAGGTGCTCATAGAATGCAAAGATGTGAAATTTCTGGAAAAGGTATAACTTTTGGAAACCAAATCTCTCACTCACACAGAGTAACTGGAAGAATTTGGAGACCAAACTTACAATCTACTAAAATCGTTATCAACGGAACTCCTGTTAAAGTTAAAGTTTGTACTAAAGTATTAAAAACTTTAAAAGGTGCTAATGATGTAGAGATTATGCAAATACTTAAAGCTAATGCTGCTAATCTAAGTGCTAGATTATCAAAAATATTAAGTAAGTAATTCTTTCTAAAATCTTTTTTTAGATGTGAATACTGCATAGCAAATAAAAAAAGACAAACTATTTAAAGTATGTCTTTTTTTATTTGCTATTTTTTGTTCAACGATTGTTTTGTAGAACTTTATCAATAAATTTATAAAATAAAAAAAGAAGAGGTTATCAAACTTAAGTGATAACCTCTTTTGCTTTCTACTTCTCTATTTTTGTATATGGAATTAAAGCGATATTTCTTGCTCTTTTGATAGCTTTAGCAATCTTTCTTTGTAACTTAGCGTTAGCTCCAGTTACTCTAGAAGGATTAATCTTCCCCTTATCAGAAACAAATCTTTTTAAAAGATCTACATTTTTGTAATCGATCTCTTGTGCTTTAACTCTTAATTTAGCTCTTCTTCTTCTGAACTCTGCCATTTTCTAACTCCTCCTCAAATTTTTTTAATAACGTCTCTTTTAGTTTCGTGACTACGCTTGCTTAACGATGATATATCTCATTAACTCTTCAGTAATGTTAAGCTTTGTTTCAACTTCTGCTAATTTAGTTCCGTCAATTTCAAAAGTTGTTAAAACATAGAATCCAGTTTTTTTCTTATCGATTGGATAAGCTAACTTTCTCTCTCCCCATTTTTCAGATTTAAGAACGTTAGATCCTGCCTTTGTAAGTATAGTTGTTACTTTTTCAATTACAGTTTCTCTTCCCTCTTCTAAAATTGTTGGGTTGATGATGAACATGATTTCATATTTTTTCATTTTAATACCTCCTCCCTATGGTTTTGGCCCGAAGAACTTTTTGCCTTCAAGCAGGGCAATATAGATTATACCAAACTAATCTATATATTTCAAGTATTTTCTTTTATATAATGTCTTTTATTATTTCTAATCTTCTATTTCTTCTCCAATTTCTCCAGAAATTTTATCTTGAGCTTCTTGCGAATTATTTATAGAGTTCTCAAGGCTATCTACTTTTGTAGCTTCCTCAAACCTCTGTTTTTCTAAATTATCTATATTTGAACATCCTAAAAAAAATATACATAAAAATACACATATATAATTTAATATCTTTCTCATTAGAACCCTCCTAAAAAATTTAGGAATATTTTTTATTAAACTGTTGTAATCTCTTTTTCTTTTTTAGCTAATAACTCATCTATTAATTTGATAGTAGCATCAGTAAGTTTTTGAGAATCATCCTCAAATCTTTTTAAATCATCTTCACTGATTTCTCCATCTTTTTCTAATTTTCTTAAATGGTTATTTAAATCTTTTCTAACATTTCTAGCTGCAACTTTTCCAGATTCTGCTTCAGTTTTAGCAAATTTAACATACTCTTTTCTTCTATCTGCAGTAAGTTCTGGAATCATAAGTCTAATTAATTTTCCATCGTTATTTGGAGTTAATCCTAAGTTTGATTGTTGAATTGCTTTTTCTATTTTTGGAATTACTGTCTTATCCCATGGATCTATAACTAACATTCTAGCTTCTGGAGCTGAAACGCTTCCTATTTGATTAAGTGGAGTATCTGACCCGTACATATCTACTTTTATTCCGTCTAACATTGCAACGTTAGCTCTTCCTGCTCTTATTGAAGCAAATTTCGCTTTTGTTGCTTCTACTGCTTTATCCATTTTGTCTTTTGCGTCTACTATAAATTTCTTTGCTGGCATTTTTTTCTCCTTAATGTTTTATTTTTTTATTATCCTTCTATAACTAGAGTTCCTAAACCTTCTTCTTTCATCACTCTAAGTATATTTCCCTCTGTAACAGAATCAAAAACTAATATTGGTAATTTATTTTCTCTACAAAGAGATATTGCTGTTGCATCCATTACTTTTAAATCTTTGTTTAAAACTTCTGTATAAGTAACCTCATTATATCTAACTGCATCAGTATGTTTCATTGGATCCTTATCATAAATTCCATCTACTTTTGTAGCTTTCATTACTATATCAGCATTTATTTCAATAGCTCTTAAAGCAGCAGCTGTATCTGTAGTAAAGTAAGGATTTCCTGTTCCTCCACCAAATATTACAACTCTTCCTTTTTCTAAATGTCTTTGAGCCTTTCTTTTAATAAAAGGTTCTGCTATTTTTTCCATCTCTATTGCTGATTGAACCCTTGTAGAAACACCTAGCTTTTCTATAGCATTTTGAAGTGCTAAAGAATTAATAACTGTTGCTAACATTCCCATATGATCTCCTGTAACTCTATCTATCCCTTGAGTTGAACCAGATAATCCTCTAAAAATATTTCCACCACCTATAACTATAGCTAGTTCTACTCCTAAATCTACAACTTCTTTTATCTGTTTTGCATAAGATGTTATTACATCTGAAGAGATTCCAAACTCTTGATCTCCCATTAAAGCTTCACCACTTAATTTTAACAGAACTCTTTTGTACATAAGATTAGACATTCTTAGCCTCCTACTATTATATTATAATTATTTTTTATAGTTTAAATTCTATAAAGGTTACTATATTCCTTTTTATATTAAAATAAAAGTGGGAGATGCAAGCATTTCCCACTCAAATATTGATTAAATTAAGCTTGAGCTACTGCAGCTGCAACTTCTGCCGCGAAATCTACCTCTTCTTTTTCTATTCCGTCTCCAACTTTATATCTTCTGAAAGCTGTAACTTTAATGTCTCCTGCAAACTTCTCAACAGTTTCTTTGTTTTCAGCTTTAACAAATATTTGGTTAACTAAACAGTTATCCTCATAGAATTTGTTCATTTTTCCAACTAAGATCTTTTCGATGATTTGAGCAGGTTTTCCTTCAGCTTCTAATTGCTTTCTAGAAATTTCTTTTTCTCTCTCTAAGTCAGTTGTAGTAACTTCTGAAGCATCTAAGTAAGATGGATCCATAGCTGCTACGTGCATAGCGATATCTTTAGCTTTAACGATGTTAGCTTCTGTTGCTTCTCCAGTCATAGCTACGATAACTCCTAATTTTCCTCCAAGGTGGTTATATGTAGTTACAAATCCGTTCTCAACAGTTACTTTTTCGAATCTTCTTAAGTTCATGTTTTCACCGATTTTAGCGATTAAATCTGTTATAGCTTGAGCTACAGTTTTTCCTGCTGCATATTCAGTGTTGTTTAAATCTTCTACAGTTACAACAGCTGGGTTGTTTAAAGCTATAGAAACTAATTTAGCTCCAAACTCTTTGAACTCAGGGTTTTTAGCAACGAAATCTGTCTCAGAGTTAAACTCTAAAACGATAGCTGATTTATTATCAGAAGTTATTCCTTCAAATATTAATCCTTCTGCTGCTACTCTTCCTGCTTTTTTAGCTGCTTTAGCTATACCTTTTTCTCTTAATAAATCGATAGCTTTTTCGATGTCTCCACCCATTTCTATTAGTGCTTTTTTACAATCCATCATTCCAGCACCTGTTCTCTCTCTTAGTTCTTTTACTAAGCTAGCTGTAATTTCTGCCATTTTTAATCCTCCTAATTTTCTAAATTTCTAAATTTTTATTAGATATAATATGAAGAATTGAGTAACATTATCAATTACTCAATTCAAAATTTATTATTTAAATTACTCTGCTGAACCTTCTTCTACGTTAATAGTTTCTGCTCCTGCAACTTCTTTACCTTGGTTTCCTTCTATTACAGCGTTAGCCATTACAGACGCGATTAATTTTACTGATCTGATAGCATCATCATTCGCTGGGATTGGGTAAGTAATTAAATCTGGATCAACATTTGTATCGATCATAGCAAATACAGGAATTCCTAAGTTTGCTGCTTCTACAACTGCTAAAGTTTCTTTCTTAACGTCTACAATGAATATAGCAGCTGGAACATTTTCCATTGCTTTAATTCCTGATAAGTTTTTAGAAAGTTTTACTAACTCTTTTCTGAAGTTAGCTGCTTCTTTTTTAGTGTAAGCTGTATCTAAAGTTCCATCAGCTTCCATAGTTTCTAACTCTTTTAATCTAGCGATTCTAGCTTTTATTGTTTTGTAGTTAGTTAACATTCCACCTAACCATCTGTTGTTTACATAGTACATTCCAGATCTTTCAGCTTGCTCTTTTACTGCTTCTTGAGCTTGCTTTTTAGTTCCTACGAATAAAACTTTTCCACCTTCAGATGCGATAGTTCTTAATGCATCATAAGCTACCTCTATTTTCTTTAAAGATTTGTGTAAATCGATTACATGAATCCCGTTTCTCTCTGTGAAAATATAAGGTTTCATTTTTGGATTCCATCTTTTTGCTTGGTGTCCGAAGTGAACTCCAGCTTCTAATAATTGTTTCATTGTTATAACTGCCATTTTTTTCCTCCTGATTTCTTTTTATTTGGTTATTCTTCCATCAATCTTAAAACTAAGCTATTCTCATCTAATAGAATCACCATGCTTAGAAACAATTGATGTGCTTTTTAATAACAAACCATTTTATCATTTTTTTTACTTAGTGTCAATTGTTTTAGACTACATTCATTAAGTTTTTTGTATTAGTTTATCTTTACTAAAAGCCCTTTATACTGCTTTAACATCATTTTTACCATACCTTTTCTTAATAGTTGCCACCATTTAAAAGTTAAAGTTTCCATACCTTTAACTGAATCTGATAACATCTTTTTTAAGAACTCTAACTCTTCAAAACTTAATCTTAATTCATCTTTATCTTTTGAATCACAAATAGCTTTCATATAATTAAAAAATTCAACTATGTTTTTAGCTTGATCTTCTGAATTTATAAATTGCTTTTTAGCTTCTTCTAAAAATTTCCCTAAAAATTTTTTTTCTGCCTTATCTAAATTGATACTATATTTTTTTTTCCCTTTTCCTATTTTTTGAATAATGTTCATCATCCCCATCATAGCTGAAGCATTATTCATCTCCATTGGATTTAAATTATTTGCATTTAATTTTTGTACTTTCACTTTTCCCCCTTAAATTTTCCCTATAGTAGCTTCTATCATTTCTTTCGATATTGCTCCATTTCTCAATATTTTTATTTTTTTACCACTTAAATCTATTATTGTTGACTCTTTTCCAACAGGGCATTCTCCACCATTTATTATCAAATCTATTTTATCCTTAAATTCTGAGGATAATTCTTGATAGCTTCTAGGCGTATGTTCCCCTGAAATATTTGCACTAGTCGTTGGTAATACTCCGCCAACAGCTTCTATTATCTTTAGAGCTATACCGTGATTTGGCATTCTAACTCCTACTGTTTTTCCATTTGAAACCATTATATTAGGAACACATTCTTTTTTTTCCAATATTATAGTTAATCCACCTGGCCAAAATTTTTCTATTAATTGATTAAATTTTTCTCTGTTTTTTTCAGGAATAGTTGCTATCTCTTCTACTACACTTTTATTACTAACCAAAGCAATAAGTGGTGAACTAAAATCTCTACTCTTTGCTTTGTATATTTTTTTTAACGCTTCTTCCGAATACATTTGTGCACCAACACCATAGACTGTATCTGTTGGATATATAATTAAATTATCACTTTTAATAAATTTAGCTATCTTCTCGTAATTTATTTTTTGAGCACTAAATGTTATATGCATCATATTTTCACCTATGCCTTTTTATTTTAATATTCTGAATCACAT
>CAMTJB010000048.1 GCA_947072715.1 uncultured Fusobacteriaceae bacterium
AGCCTTAGGGAAAAGTGATACTAATTTTTCCATTTGGTCATCTAATGTTTTTCCACTTAAATTTTTAAAGAAATAATCTTTTTCTTTTTCTAAAACATCTGTTGCATATCCACAAAGTTTATTAGATTCAAGAGCTTCAATTATTGCATCTAAATCTTGTAACTCTCCTCTTGCAGTATTAACAATAAATGATCCATCTTTCATATTGTTTATAAATTCTCTATTAATGAAATGATGATTACTATCTTTAAAATATGGGCAGTGTAAAGATATTACATCCGCTTGATCTCTTAAAGTTTCTAAAGAAACATATTCCACTATATCCTTAGCAGATTCATTAGGATATACATCATAAGCTATTACTTTAGAACCCATTCCTTTAAATATTTTTGCAGCTGTAAGTCCAATTTTTCCTGTTCCTATAATTCCTATTGTAAGGTTTCTAATCTCAGGAGCAAACATATACTCATTAACTGTAAAATCTTTGTTTCTAGCATTTGAAACCATATATCCAGTTCTTCTTACTAACATCATAGCAAGAGATACTGCAAGCTCAGCTATAGCGCTTGGTGAGTATCCAGGTACACGAGCAGTCTTAAATCCTAACTCTTTAGCTGCATCTAAATCTATATGATTATATCCTACAGTTCTTGTTAAAAGATACTTAACTCCGAAATCTTTCATTTTAATTAGATTTTCTCTGTTTCCTGGGCAATTAGCTCTTAACATAACAGCTTCATGACCTTCTATTAAATTTATATTTGTATCGTTTAATAACTCTTCAACTAAAGTTAATTCGTATCCAAATTTATTAAGTCTTTTAAAAAATTCAACTTCAACTTTTCTAACACCGTAACATATAAGTTTCATATTCTATACTCCTTTTTATTTATATTTTTTAGTTTTTATATTATAAAGCAAATAAATTTAAAGATTTTATGATTTCTAATATAATTATCCAAATTGGCATAAATATTACACAAACTACTGTTGCTAATAAAGAGCAATTAGAAGTTAAAACAGCTTCTTTATCAAATTTAATAGCATATGCTGCT
The DNA here is from genome assembly GCA_947072715.1 of uncultured Fusobacteriaceae bacterium. The sequence goes on from CAMTJB010000048.1 coordinate 1,056, forward strand.
GCTACTGTTGCAGGTGGTGTAGACATCATTATAACTACAGCTGCTACCCCTACAAATGGAATTGGTAAAATATTAGTTATATTTAATACATATAAAATAATAATATTTAATAATGGAATACAAATTATTTTAACCATTGTATAGTACCAAGATGTTCTATCTGTAAAAGCATCTTTAAGAGAAATATCAGAAAGTTTTGCCCCAACTGATAACCATGCTAATGGAGATGCAAGAGCTGCTAAATATTTCATTGGTGCAAATAACCAGTTAGCTGTTTTATCTATTCTTAAAAATGCAAAGTTTGCTGTTGTATCTTTTACCATAACTTGTACTTGTGGTAATGAATCTTGGAAAATCCAAATAAACATTCCTAAAAAAGTTGCTATAACTATTGGATTTAAGAACATATCTTTGATATTTTTCTTTTCCATCTTTATTCCAGAAATTTTAATATAAGCATATGAATATAAGAAAACACGGTAAGCTATGTTAAATATAGATGCAAACATAACTCCTGTTGGTCCATAAACCGCTCCAATAATTGGAATTCCAAAGAAAGTTGTAGATCCAAATACTGTAAGTATTCTTAATATCATCTCTTTGTCACCAGAATATTTCAGATAAAATATTTTAGATAAAAATATAAATATTATATACATTGCGAATCCCCAAACTAAAAGATTCATTCCTTGAACTAAAGTATTTCTATTGATGTCCTGCATAAAAGAGTTAAATGCTAATGCTGGTAAAGATGCAGACAGAATTACATCACTTAATATCTTTGCTGTTGCTTTGTCTATTATAGACTTTTTTCTTAAATAATATCCAAAAAGGATAATTAATGTAGCTGAAGCAATTGCTCCTACTATACTTTGGTTAGATAAGATATTCATTAAAATATCAGTAAAATACATAAAAGGCCTCCCGTTTTTTATAAAAATTTTATTGTAACATTTCATTATATAATAAAAAATATTTTAATTCAATTTAAAACTAAAATAATTTATCATTTTATCATGCATTTTATCAATTTTGTTTTTCTACTGATAATTTTTTTATCATTTTTATTTTTAAAGAACATATCGCCATTTTTCCTTTGAAAATAAAGAAAAAAAAGATATTAGCATCCTCTAATTTTTAGAGCGTTTACTAATATCTTTTTTCCTTCATTTGATTTAGAAAGCCAATTCATGGTTGTTTTCTCCAAATCCATCACTTTTATCAATAAAATTATTTTACCATTTATAGTATCAATAATAAGAGTTTTTATTAAATAAAAAAGTTGTTTTTATTTTTGTTTTTCACTCTCTTTTTCTTCATTTTTTTCTTCACTTTTAGAAAGTCCAACTACTTTTACATGAGCTAACCCTGAACTTAAAGTTATACCTAAAATAATATTTATAAGCATTATTCCACCCAAAATTTCAATAACTGTGGCTAACCTTGCCACAGTTGAAACTGGAGTTATATCTCCATAACCTGCCGTAGTTAATGTTACAAAACTATAGTAAATATGTTCAAAATAATATCCTAGTGTAAAGCTAGTTTCACTTATTCCTCTAAAGGCTTTTCCATCTGAAGCTACAGATATTATCGCATATAAAAACCCATAACTAACCCCTGTTGTTACATATGATAAAAAAGTTATAATTAAATCAGAAGAAACTATTTTTCTTTTTCCAAATAATACATCTATAAAACTATACTTAAAAAGTGCACCTAAATTCAAAATTAAAAGTATAAGATTAACTACAGTAATTATTGAAAAAATTATTAAGTGCTGCTGCTTTAAAGCCTGAATATCTGCTGTAAACTGTATCAAAGGCATAAATAGTATTAAGTATAAAATTATAAAAATTGTTTTTAAAGCTTTATTTTTTGATAAAAAATTCTTTCTTAAAGCTGCAAATATTGGAAATATATTAAATAATATAACTAAAATTAATAATATTGGCTTATTCATCTGAACCGAACCTCTTTTTAAATTTTTCTAAAATCTCATAATAAATTTCAAACATAACTGGAACTATTACTAGTGTTAACATTGTTGAAAATGTCAATCCAAAAATTACAGCAATAGCCATCCCTTTATATCTCTCACTACCTTGACCGATTCCTAAAGCTAAAGGAACCATTCCAATAACTGTTGTTAATGTTGTCATAAATATTGGTCTTAGTCTTGTTTTTCCAGCTTCTAAAATTGCTTCTTTTAGAGGGAATCCCTGCTCTTCTATCAATATTTTAGTATAATCTATAAGTACTATGGCATTATTTACAACTATACCTGCTAGCATAATAATACCTATGAAAACCATTGAATTGTATTTCTGATTAAATATTAACAATCCTATATATACACCTGTTACAGCCAAAGGAACTGTAACCATTACTATAATTGGTAAAACATATGATTCAAATTGTGCAGCTAGTATAAAGTATATCAGAAAAAGAGAAACTACTAAAGCAAAACTTAATTGGTCACTTACTTCTTTCATAGATCTTCCATCACCTGTAAATTCATAAGTGATATTGGAAGGAATATTAGCTTCTTCTATAATCTCTTTTATTGCAGCCTGTCCTCTCTTTAGATCCATGTTACCTGTTGTATTTGCTTTGATTGTAACAATAGCTATTTTATCCTCTTTATCAATTGCCCAAGGTCCCTCTTTTACTTGTAAAGTTGCTACATCTTTTAATTTTACTGAAGAACCATTCTTCGTTTTTATTCTTGTATCTAAAAGTAAATCTGTTGATCTTCTATATTTTTTATCCAATTGAAGAGTTATATCTAGTTCTTCGCTTAAAGTTTTTATAGTTATAGGAGATCCTCCTAGTATTTGATAACTTACAGACATTGTTAAATCATTTATATCAATACCATATTGTTCTAATTTTTCTCTATCTAGGATTAATCTTGCTTCTGGATTTCCATTAGTTATAGAACTAGTTACATCAGCAAACCCTTTATTTTCATAGAGTTTTTTTATTAAATGATTACTTACATAAGTCATTTGTTCCATGTTATCAGACTTTAAAATAAACTCTATATCTTTATTTGTACTACTTCCTAAAGTCATCTTAGGTACTATATTCAATTTTAAATTTGGAATGTATTGAATTGCTTTTCTAGCCTCTCCCATAATTGCAAATATCGACCTTTTGTCCTCTCTTTCAGACTTATATCCAATTTGAACAACTATTGATATTGCATCTTTTTTAACTGTTGTTATATATGATTTAGTACTTGGTAACTTCGCAACTATAGCTTCTAAATCTTTGGCTATTCTATTGGGTTTATCAACATCCATTCCACTTGGCATCTCTGCTACTATAGAATAAACTCCATCATCAACCTGAGGAAAGAATTCTCCTCCAACTTTAGTTCCACCATAGACAACAAAGATTAAAAATAGTGCTACTACAGATACTAGTGAAGTAATTCTAAAATTAAGAGCTTTAGTTAATATCTTTTCGTATACACTTTTTATCTTAACTAAAAATTTTCCCTCTTCATGAATTCTATTTTTATCTTTTAAAATTTTACTACATACCATTGGAACAAATGTTAAAGCTATAATAAGTGAAGCTAATAATGAAAATATTATTGAATAACACATATCTTGATATAACTCTTTAGCTCTTCCCTCTCTTAAAATTACAGGAAAGAATACCGCTATTGTTGTGGCAGTAGAAGCAATAATTGGAACTATAACCTCTGTTGCTCCTTTATCTGCTGCATCAACTCTATTATGCCCAAGTTCGGTTAGATGCCTAAATATGTTATCCATAACAACAACTGAGTTATCAACTAACATTCCGACTCCTAAAGATAATCCCATTAGTGACATTATATTTAAACTTATATCTTTAGAACCGAAAAATCCAAAAGTTGCTATGATTGAAACTGGAATTGCAACAGCAACAACAAAAGTAGCTCTTAAATCCTTTAAGAATGTATAAAGAATTATTGTAGCAAGAAGTAATCCTGCTAAGGCATTCCCTTTAACCGCACTTATAGAGTTATTAATATCTACAGCAAAGTCACGATTAATAGATATTTTTGCCCCAGATGGTAATATTGGCTTTAATTTTTCTAGCTCTGCTCTTAATACTCTGGATATATCAACAGTATTTCCTACATCTGTTTTTTCAATATTTATTACAATATTTTCTTCAGAGTTTGTTCTACCATAACTGGTTCTATCTTTTACATCTAAACGTACATCAGCAACATCACTTAAATAAAGTGTATGTCCATCTTGATTTTTTATTACAATTTCTTTTACATCTTCTAAAGTTTTTACCTCTCCAAAAACTCTTACTATATACTCTTTATCTCCCTCTCTAACATATCCAGCAGGAAAATTTATACTAGATTTTTTTAATTTATCGTATAAATCTTTAATATTTAATCCATAAGATTCAAGCCTGTTGGGGTCTATAGATATACGGATCTCACGCTCTGTTCCACCATCAACATCAACACTTCCTACTCCTGTAATTCTTTGGAATCTTGGTATCATTATATTATCAGCAAAAATCTTTAAAGTAACTAAATCTGGACCAGATAAACTTATAAGCATAACTCTATCACTACTAAATGAAGTTTTATTAATTATAGGTTCATCAACATCATCAGGTAACTTATTTCTAATTCTACTAACTGCTGTTGTTAAATCATTAACTTTATTATCAATATTTACTCCGTACTCAAATTCAACAGATATAAAAGTAAAGTCCATTCTAGATCTTGTTGTTACTCTTTTTATTCCTTCAACTGAAGCTATTCCATCCTCAATCTCTTTTGTTACAAGATTTTCCATATCATCTGGAGATGCCCCGTTCCACCTTACTTTAATTCTTGCAGTTGGCAAATTAGCATTGGGCATTAGTTCTGTTTTTAAATTTATTAAAGTTAACAGTCCTAAAATAGTCATAGAAATTATTATCATCATTGTTACAACGGGACGTTGTATGGAAAATTTTGATATATTCATAAATTGCAAACTCCTCTTTTCTTATTCAACTATATTTACTTTATCTTTATCCATAAGTAGAAATTGTCCATCTATAACAAGTGACAAGCCCTCTTTTAATTCATCATTTTTTATCTCTACTAAATCTTCAAAAGCATATCCTCTTTTTACTTTTATCTCTTCAGCAATTCCATTTTCTATAACAAAAACATAAGAAAACAGATCTCTTACTACTATTGTTGATTTTGAAACAACAAAGGCTTCTTTTTCTCCAGACTCAATAATTGTCTTTGCATACATCCCTTTTTTTAATACATGATCTCTATTATCTACAAGTATCTTTACATCATATTTTTTACTATCTTTATTTGCTACAGGATTTACCTCTGTAACTTTACCCTTATACTCTCTATCAGCTCCATCTATTAATAAAGTAGCTATATTTCCCACTTGCATATCAAATATCTCAGAAACTGAAACTCCTGTTTTTATGTACATTTGATTACTATCAACAATTGTAAACACTGCCTTATTAACTTCTATATCTCTAAATAGTTTTTCATCTAAATCTGTTACTATTCCGTCAATTTTAGCTTTCATAGTAAGATCATCATAGTCCTCTTTAGCCTTTAAATATGTTGCTTTTGCTGTATCTAAATTTCCTTTAGCTACATCATAAGCACCCTTTTGAGTTAAAAATTCATCTTCTGATATATATTTTTCTAATCTTAATTGTTTGAATTTAGCAAAACTTATCTCTTTTATTTTTAACTCTGATGCCATTGACTCATAATTAGCTTTTGCCTTAATATAATTAGACTCTATCTCTTGACTTTCTAATCTAACTATTATATCTCCTCTTTTTACAAAATCTCCATTTTTATAATTTATTCCAATTACTGTTCCACCTGTTTTAGTTATTACTGTTACTTCATTTAAAGGTTCTAAAAGTCCACTAGATGTATTACTCTTCTTTATCATACTTTTCTTTAATGGAGTTATCTTAACATTTTTTAGTTGTTCAGTTTTTTTAGCTGATCCTTTT
>CAMTJB010000049.1 GCA_947072715.1 uncultured Fusobacteriaceae bacterium
TATGTAACATTCTATAAGTGTCTCTAGCAGAGTGACCAATAGCTAAAATAAGTTTGTCAACCTTAAAAGTAGTTGTTAAATTATTGGGGTTAAGTCCAAGATTAGTTGAAGTAATCTCAATACTCTCTAAAACGCCTTTATTTGCATTTATATTAGTTAGTTGAGAGTTGAAGTGGAATAGACCACCCATAGCCTTAATTTTCTCTCTAAGATTGCTTATAACTACTTTTAATACATCAGTGCCTATATGGGGTTTATAATCCCAAGAAATTTGTTCTTGAGCTCCGCATTCTAATAAAATTTCAAAGACTTCATTAATATATCCACTTTTGATTCTTGTATTTAATTTTCCATCAGAATAAGTTCCAGCCCCCCCTTCTCCAAATTGAACATTAGAGTTAGGGTTTAGAATAGATTCATCAATAAATTTTTGAATACTTGCATCTCTTTCCTCTATAGTTTCACCTCTTTCAAAAATAAGTGGTTTATATCCATATTTGCATAAAGAATAAGCTGCAAAAAGTCCAGCAGGACCAGATCCGATAATAGCAATCTTAGTGTCTAAATCAAAAAGTGCCTCTCTAAGAATTATGTTATTTTCTTGAACTACCTTAATGTTATCTTTTTTAGGAATATTTTTTAATTCTATAGTTGATATTTCAATATTATACACTAATTTAATATCACTCTTTTTTCTACTATCAATAGAACGCTTAGAATATTTCAAGTCTAAAATATCTTTTCTTGATATACCTAATTTTTCAACCTCTTTATAAATCGATTCCCTTTGGTTTTCATGCAAGGGAACTATAATGTTTGTAATGCTTATTTTCAAATATCTCACCTCTATATGAATTTTATCATATAAATCATATAAATAAAAGAATGCAAAAAAAAAGAAACTTAAAATGAGTTAACAAATTAAGTTTCACTATAAATATTAAATATTATTATTTTTTAATTTTTTTTGCTTTAATTGCAGCAATTTTCTCTTCTAATCCTTTTCCTACTCTAAATTTAACAACTTTTTTAGCAGGAACTTTAATTTTATCACCAGTTTGAGGGTTTCTAACTTCTCTAGCCTCTCTGTCAACAACTTCCCATTTTCCCCATCCTACAAATGAAACAGTTTCTCCGTTTACTAAAGACTCTTCAACAGTTTCAAGAAATGACGCTACGTATTTTTCAGTATCTTTTTTAGAAACACCTTCTAATTTTGAAGCAAATTTGTCAATAAATTCTTTTTTAGTCATAATTAATATCCTCCTGTTTTCTAGTTAAAATAAAGTATAATAAAATAACATGAACATGTAGTTATTTTCTATACATTAATTACTTTCTAAAGTCCATATTTCCTTTTTTTATTAGCAAAAATAAATTAAAGAATGTTCCATAAAAAGCGTGTTAACATAAGATATAAAATTATGAATGAAATGTCAAGTAAAAAAACAAAAAAAACATAATAAAGACAATAAAAAGCTTAGTTTTTTGAAAAAATGTATTAAAAATAGTAAAAAAAATAAAAAATCCCACAAAATATGGGATTTTTTTTTATTTTTATTATTTTACAGAATTTGCGCCTTTTTCAATAGCTTCTTTATTCAAAGGAACAAATTTAGCTTTATTTTCACCAAAAACTTTAGGAAAAGCATCTAATATAGATTGAGGAGCAACAACAGGAGATTTTTCAAGCATAGCTCCTAACATAACCATGTTAGCAATTTTTAAATTTCCTAAGTCATTTGCAATATCATTAGCTGGAATATAATATATCTCAATATCAGTTCTTGAAGGCTTAACATCAATTAAAGATGAGTTAATAAATAATTTCCCACCAGGTATTAATGAATCTTGGAACTTAATTAAAGATGGTAAATTCATAGCTACAACTATTGTAGCATCATTTGTAATAACAGGAGAACCTACAGGTTTGTCTGAAACAACAACAGAACAGTTAGCCGTTCCTCCTCTCATTTCAGCACCATAGGAAGGACACCATGAAACTTCTTTATTTTCAAGCATTCCAGCATAAGTTACTAACATTCCAAGAGACATAAGTCCTTGTCCACCAAATCCAGCACATATAATTTTATCAGTCATTATTTAGCCTCCTTCTTATTTCCTAGAGGATAGAAAGGAATCATATTTTCCTCTAGCCATTTTAAAGAATCAATTGGAGTAATTCCCCAGTTAGTTGGACAAGTTGAAAGAACTTCAACAATTGAGAAACCTGTTCCATTAATTTGATTTTCAAAAGCTTTTTTAATAACAGTTTTAGCTTTTCTAACAGCTACTGGATTATGAATAGAAACTCTTTCAACTAAAGTAGCTCCATCTAAAGTAGCTAACATCTCAGACATTCTAATTGGAGAACCTGCAACAGCTGTATTTCTTCCAGATTGACATGTAGTAGCTTTTTGACCAGGAAGAGTTGTTGGAGCCATTTGTCCACCAGTCATTCCATAGATACAGTTATTAACGAATATAGTAGTTATTTTTTCTCCTCTAGCAGCTGCATGAACAATTTCAGCAGTTCCTATAGAAGCTAAATCTCCATCACCTTGATAAGTGAATACAACTTTATCAGGTAAAGCTCTTTTTATTCCTGTAGCAACAGCTGGAGCTCTTCCGTGACCAGCTTGTTGCATATCACAATTAAAATAATTATATGCTAGAACTGCACATCCAACAGGTGCAACTCCAATAGTTTCACCTAAGACACCTAACTCTTCTAAAACTTCTCCAATTAGTCTGTGGATAATTCCATGAGTACATCCAGGGCAATAGTGAGTTTCTTTTTCAGTTAATCCTTTAGTTCTCTGAAAAACAGTAGCCATTATTTACCTCCTAAAATTTCTTTTGCTTTATTATAAATTTCAGTTGGAGTTGGAATTACTCCACCAGTTCTACCAAAGAATGAAATTTCATGTTTACATTCTGAGTATAATTTAATATCTTCTACCATTTGTCCCATGCTCATTTCAACAGTTAAAATTTTTCTTCCTGGTTTTAAAGTGCTCAAAGCTTTTTTAGGGAATGGCCATAATGTAATTGGTCTAAATAATCCTACTTTATATCCTTCAGTTCTTAATTGATCTACAACATTTCTAACAATTCTTGAAGTTGTTCCATATGCCGCAAAAACCATATCAGCATCATCACAAAGATATAGTTCAGCTCTTTGCTCTTTCTCTTCAATTACTGCATATTTTTTAAATAAGTGATGATTATGTACCTCTAAATCTTCTGCAGCAAGATATAATGAGTTTATAATGTTAGGTTTTCTTTCCCCTTTTGTACCTACAGTAGCCCAAGAAGATTTATCTTTTTCAGCTCTAGGTTTTATATTGTCGAAAGAAACTGGTTCCATCATTTGACCGATAAGTCCATCAGCTAAAAGCATAACAGGAGTTCTATAGTGATCAGCAAGATCAAAACAGTCTATAGTTAAATCTACAGCCTCTTGAACAGAAGCAGGAGCATAAGAAGGAACTCTGTAGTCACCATTACCTCCACCTTTAACACACATATTATAATCTGACTGAGCAGCTTGGATTCCCCCTAAACCAGGTCCACCTCTCATTAAGTTCATAATAACACCTGGAACTTCAGCTCCAGCCATATAAGTTATACCTTCTTGTTTAAGAGCTATACCAGGTGAAGAAGAAGATGTTAAACATCTAGTTCCTGTACCAGCAGCACCATAAAGCATGTTTATAGCAGCAACCTCTGATTCAGCTTGAACAAAAGAACCTCCAGCCTTAGGTAAAGCGTGTGATAAATATTCAGGGATTTCATTTTGAGGAGTTATAGGGTAACCAAAGAAACACTTACAACCAGCAACAATAGCTGCTTTTCCTATAGCCTCATTACCTTTCATTAAAATTTTAGCCATATTATTTTTAACCTCCTAGTCTCTTTCTACTGTTATAACGCTATCTGGGCACATCATTGCACAATTTCCACAACCAATACATTTATCTAATTCTGTAACTGTTGCAGGGTTATACCCTTTGATGTTAATTTTGTGATTATCCATATGAACAATTTTAACTGGACATCCTGTTGTGCATAGTCCACAACCTTTGCAAATTTCTTGCTTAAATGAAACTCTACCTTTAGCCATAATACCTCCCAAATAAAAATTTATATATAAAGTTTTTAAAAACTTTGAAAATTGATTAGAGTATTAAATTACATCCAACTTTTTCTATTTAACATTTGAAGTGAAAATAAATCCCCAGCAAATTCATTACTAGGTAAAGAACTTTCTAAGTCATGTTTAAAAGATGTATATTTAATTGGGATATTTCTTTTTTTTGATACAGCTTTAGCTAACTCGTCGCCTCTTCTAATATCATCTACAGTTGTTTCCCAAATAAGATGAGTATTATTTATAATTCCAGTAACCTTCATATTTAAGGCCCCTTCTATTGAATCAAGTTCAGCTAAGGCAGAGTCTAAATCCATAGTCTCTGGTCTATTAGCATTTAAAACGAAAAAAAGATCACACAAATCACTATTGATATGGTCTCTGAAACTAGAGAAAGCTTTAGCCCCTCCACTACTTCCTCCTAAATCAATAATATAGTCATAACTAGTATCAGTAAAAGGTTTCATAACATTTCCTGATACAGCAGGTAGGTCCATTCCGTGTTCTTTTAAAATAAATCCTAGAAGTTCAATGTTCTTTTCTTTAAAAATAGTTTCGCACTCTCTACTTCTGAAATAAGGATTAACCACATCCATATCGGCAACAGCAACTTTTCTTCCTAAGTCAGCAAGCTTAACAGCGTAGTTTACGGCAAATTCTGTTTTTCCACTGCCATAATGACCAGTGATTATTCTAATTCTTTTATCATTAACTAACATGAGTCACCCCTATTTTAAATATTGCAGTCAGTGTATAATAATTCTAGCATACAATACAAAAAAACACAATTCAAACAATAATGAAACAGTGATGATACTGTTATTTTCAAAAAACTAAAAATGAGTAAATTATTTTAACAATAGATACTAGTTAAAAAAAGCAATTATAAACTCTAAAATATCGCTGCTAGATTGTAAAGATTTAAAGTTAATATTGTTAGAGTTTCCTCCACCCTTTACATCATATTTAGCTTTTAATTCAATTAAAATTTTAGAACAATCAACTTTAGAAGATGATATAGAAAAATTATTATCTGAATAAGTAATAAGGAGATATTTCAATTCGCTAGTTAAAAATAATTTTTTAACAAAATCGTTAATTTCACGACTTTCATCTATAAAAAATAGATTAAAATTACCAATTTCAGAAGTATTAAGTATCTTTTTAGGATTTAATAAAAGATCTTTAAATATTAAATTAGAGTATTTAATTTCTAATTCTTTCTTTTCTTTTTCAACTCTTTTTTTATCATCCATATTTTTATCTATCATTGTGATTAGATTTTCAGGTTGACAACTAAATTTTACTCCTAATTTGCTAATGATATCATGTTTGAAATTATAGTCTAAGATAGCTTTATTTCCAGAAACAAAATAAAATCTAGTATAAATAGATTTTATTCTTTCGTAGCCTAAAATCTTAAAAATTTTGATGTCTTTAGTATTTTTTACGTGAAGCCCAGCACAAGCGTTAAAATCTTCGGGGAAAGTACTTAAAATTCTTACGTCACCTTTTATCTTGTCAGGAATATTTTTTCTATCTCCAATAATAGGTTGAGCCTCTTCTAAACTACATATTTTTTCTATAACTTCAAATCCATTTTTTATTTTTAGATTAACTTCATTTTCTAATTCTGTTATCATTTCAGGGGTAACATCACTAACATCAAAATCAAGTGTACAGTAGTTTTCAGCCATTCTAAATCCCGCAGTTCTCCAACCATATTTGAAGAATGCTATAGCTGAAAAAACATGCTCACCAGAATGATTTTCTCTAGCATCATCTCTTCTAGTAGGATCAATATTATAGTCGTATTCTCCCATTTCTAATGGAGTATCGATAATAATATCTTTATCTAGAACTTCAATAATATTAGCTTTTCCAATAACCCCTAAATCTCCAAGTTGTCCCCCTTTTCCATTTGGATAAAACTCTTCACCTTCTAAATATTCAAAAGATATCTTGTAGTTTTTTTCACACTTCTCACAATTTAAAATTCTTAATTTCATTAATTAACCTCTCTTTATAATATATTCTAAGCATTGATTATTAAAAATGCATATTCTAATTAATAGTATACAATTTTTTTTAATAGAACTAAATAAAAAATCTTAGATATCTAATATAAAATTCTTAAAAATAGGGGGTTTGAGATGAAAAAAATGTTGAAAAATTCAAATAAAAGTTGACATAGAAATAATAATAGAGTATTATTCAATGGTAAGAATTAAGCCTAGGTGGTGAAATGGTAGACGCGGCGGACTCAAAATCCGCTTCCTTCAGTGGAATAAGGGTTCGAGTCCCTTCTTAGGCACCATAAAAATAAATAATTTTTTTATAAAATAAAGTGAAATCATATTTAAGTTAAGTCTTAAGTATGATTTTTTTTAGATTTCTAAAGTTTTTATGAGGAATTTGCAAGAAAGTAAGGATAAAGTGAAGTATATGATAGAAGAGATAAAGAAAAAAAAATCCTCCTATGTCTAAAACATAAGAGGATTTTTTTATTTATAAAAATTTAATTTTAATTAATTAGATTACTCAGACTTATCATTCTTATGATCGAAGATAACGTCAATAGGAGAACCTTCAAATCCAAATGCTTCTCTTAATTTGTTTTCTATATATCTAGAGTAAGAGAAGTGAACTAACTCAGGATAGTTACAGAATAATACAAATCTTGGTGGAGCAGAAGATATTTGTGTAGCATAGTTAATTTTTACAACTCTACCTTTTCTTGTTGGCGGAGTGTTCATCATTATAGCATCTTTAATAACAGTATTAAGAAGTCCAGTAGATATTCTCTTAGTGTACTCATCAAATACATTATCAGCTTGCTCTAATAGTTTAGAAGTTCTTTGTCCAGTAAGAGCAGAAACAAACTCGATTGGAGCATAACT
>CAMTJB010000050.1 GCA_947072715.1 uncultured Fusobacteriaceae bacterium
ATATAAAGGTGCTACAACTATTGTTGGTAACAACTGTGAAATTATTATAATTGGATAAAGTGAACGTTTCATAAAATTGAAACTATCCATTAATAAGCAAAGAAAAATTGATAATATAATAGACAATACTAGCCCAGATATTGCTATTCCCACTGAATATATTATTTCAGGCATTATGCTACCTAGAATTTTAATAGTATTTACTAAAATTGTTGATGGGGCTGGAGTAAAGATCTTATTAACCATTCCTATTTTTACTAAGCTTTCCCATATAATAAAAATTATAGACAATAACACTATTGAAGGTAGATAATTTAAAATTTTACTTTTGATATTTACCAATTTTTTCATCTATTGTGAACACACCCTCATTTGAATAATTTATTTTTACATAAGAAAAAACATTTTCAGCTCCCTCTTCTATACAAATGTATTGTGCCTTTTTTACTATATCTAAAAGAGTATCTAAATCTCCCTCCATAGTTGTTTCCATTGGTCCTACAACATAACTAACTCCTGTTGACGCTATATATTCTATTACCTTATCTACAACAGGAAACAAATTTTTTACCTCTACTCTTGGTAGAACTTGAAGTGATACACTTGCGTTTATTGATTTTTTATTTTCCATCTTACTTCCTCCTAAAATGATATTTTTATTATTTGTGAGAATAAAAAAAGCTATAGTCACACATTGCAACTATAGCTCAAATAAATCGTATAAATTCCCTTTCTAAAATTACTTAGCAGGTTAAACGGTTTAATCTCAGCCACTGGGCACCCGTGAATAATATCAATTATACCCTTTTATAAGGTATAATGTCAATTTTTTTATACTATTAAATTTATAAGAGAAAGAAAACCAATCCCTAATAATGCAGGATTTAACTTTTCATATTCTTTTGAAAAAGCGTGTAATAAAATATAAGTAATAAAACCAAAACTAAGTCCAATACTTATACTATATGTTAAAGGCATTAAAATTATAGTTATAAAAGATATTGTAAGTGTTTTAAAATCTTTAAAATCTATATCTGCAATACTTCTAAACATATACACTCCAACCATTAAAAGTGCTGGAGAAGAAGCATACATAGGTACAATTGAAACTACTGGTGAGAAAAATAGAGCTACTAAAAATAATAATCCAGTTACTATTGAAGCTAACCCTGTTCTTGCACCAACAGTTATTCCAGCTGCTGATTCAGCTAAAGATGTTAGTGTACTTGTTCCTAAAACAGAACCTACTATTGTAGAACTTACATCACATTGTAACATCTTTTTTAATCCTCTTTTTCCCTCTTCAGTTTTATTAAATCCCATATTCTTATAGCAAGCCATTAAGAATCCTAGAGAATCAAACATATCAATAAACATAAATGAGAATATTGGACCTATTAAAGATATTTTTAAAGCACCTATAATATCTAACTTTCCAAATATAGGTGTTATAGCTGGAGGCATAGACATTAGCGACGCTGGTACTTCAACTATTCCAATAATCATCCCAATTATAGAAGTAATTATTATACTAATTAGTATTCCTGAATTTAGTCCTCTTAAATGGCAAAATATCATTATAACAAATCCAACTATAGATAATATTGTTGTTGTTGAAAATGTTCCCAACTGAACAAATGTTGCTGGATTACTTGTTATTACTCCCATCCCTTTAAGCCCTATAAAAGCTATAAAAAGTCCAATACCTGTACTTGTAGCTGAAACTATCTCTTTTGGTATTGCATTGGCAATTTTCTCTCTTATTCCTCCTAATGTCAATATTAAGAAAAATAATCCAGATATAAATACAACTCCTAACGCAACTTCCCAAGAAACTCCTTTACCTAAAACTAGCGTATAAGTAAAAAATGCGTTCAGTCCCATTCCTGGTCCTATTATAAAAGGAGCATTTGCATAAAGTCCTGATATTAAAGTTCCAAAAGCTGTTGCAAGACATGTAACTGTAATTAATGCCCCTTTATCCATCCCTGTAGCACTTAAAATAGATGGGTGAACAAATATAATGTAGGCTGCTGTTAAGAAGGCTGTAATCCCTCCTATAACCTCTGTTCTAACTGTTGAACTTCTCTTTGTAATATGAAAATAACTATCTAATAAATTTTCGAAATTACTCATTTTCTTTGGTGATGAATTCATCCTTTTATCCTCCATATGCTTTTATATGTTTTTATATCCTTTTATTATATAAAAATATTAACAAAATTTCCATTTAATTATTTAATTTAAATAATTAAATAATTAAATAATTAGAAGATTAAAAGATTAAATAAAAAAGACTATACAAATTATTTGTATAGTCTTTTAGTTTAAGATATTTTTAAAAGGTCATGTATTCTTACAACACCTACAAATTTATCTCCATCGAAAACAGGAAGTACAGATATCTGATTTTCTCTATTTTCCATTATTACTAAAGCTTCCGTAGCTTTAGCACACTTATCTATCTTAACATACTGTTTTGTCATAATATCTTTAGCTTTTAAATTAAAGAATTGCTCTTTTTTCTGTAAAGCTCTTCTAATGTCACCTTCAGTAATAATTCCTACTAATTTATCCTCTTCCATAACACATAATATTCCCAATCTTTTTGAGCTCATTTGAATAAGAAGATTTTCCATTAAAGTCTCTTCATTACAAATTGCAAGTTTATCTCCTGAGTGCATTAAATTTTCAACTTTAGTTAATAATTTTCTACCTAAACTTCCTCCTGGATGATACATAGCAAAATTTTCAGGTTGGAAATTTCTTAATTTCATTAAAGTAGCTGCTAAAGCATCTCCAAATACTAAAACACTCGTTGTCGATGACATTGGTGCTAAATTTAAAGGACACCCTTCTACCTCAATTCCAACATCTACTACAAGGTCTGATGCTTTTGCAAGTCTTGAGTTAACATTTCCTGTAAGTGCAATAATGTAAGATCCTATGTTTTTTATAGCTGGAAGTATTGATACTATCTCATCACTTTCACCACTATTCGATATAGCTATAACTAAATCTTCTTTACCAACCATTCCTAAATCTCCGTGTAATCCTTCTGTTGAATTCATAAACATACTTTTTGTTCCAGTTGAGGCTAAAGTTGCACATATTTTTTTCCCTACTAAACCAGTTTTCCCTATTCCTGTTATAACTACTTTCCCTTTACACTCTAATATTTTTTTTACAGTTTCTACAAAATTGTCTGATAGTTTTTCTTTAGCTTTTACTAATTCTTCAATCTCAATTTTGTAAATACTTTTTGCAAATTCTACAATTTCATTATTTTTCATTTCTTCTCCTATGCAAAGATCATATTTAAAATTAAAAGAGTAACAATTTCTGCTCCCCACACTATTGTACTAGCAATTGAATAAACTTTCAACTGCTCTTTTCATCTATAACTCTTTTAAGCCTGCTAGTTACCTAAATATTTTTCTACTTATTTTATTAAATTTCCATTTTCATAAAGGGCTTCAACCTGTAATTTTCCAGTTTCATCATAAGCTTTAGAAACCCCATCAAGCTTTCCATCTTTGAATAATACTTCTGATTTTAAAACTCCAGTTTCGTAGTATTTTTTTGCTACACCATCTAATCTTCCATTTTTATAATTTGATTCTAACTTAATTTTTCCAGTTGGATAATATGTTTTTGCTTTTCCATGCATTTTTCCCTCTTTATAATTTCCCTCAGATTGAATATTTCCACTATCATAATAAAGTTTTAACATACCATCTAACTCATTATTTTTAAATTTTCCAGAAGCATTAAGTGATCCATCTAAATTATAAACTTTCTTTTCACCATCTAATTTACCATCTTTATACTCTGCCTCTTCTTTTATTTTACCTTCATAAAAATATTCTTTTAATATTCCTGAAAAAGGTTTTGTCTGACCTACTTCATAATAAATGTTTTCTTTTTCTTCAGCTTTAGACATATCCAAAGTTTTTTGACACCCTACTATCATAGTTACTGTTGCTAACATTATAAATAATTTTTTCACAGTTATTACCTCTCTTTTTCTTTTATTATTTTTTAACTGATTTTATTTCTGAACTTTCATTTGCTTTATTATTATTATTATTTAAAAAGGCTTCATAAATTTTAGTTATAACTGCTCCATATTTTCCAGTTTCATAAATATCACCTTGGAATTTATTAAGATTTGATTTTCCAGTTTTTTCTCTAAGATTTTTTATTACAGGTGAATGTTTTTTATTCGTTAGAAGAACTATTCCTAGATTATATTTAGGATCTATAACAGTTACTGTTCCTGTCCACCCTGTATGCCCTATTGCTTGAGGACTTGCCAACGTACCAAATGTTTCTGTTAAATTATTTTCTCCTGCTCTTCTCCATCCTAATCCAAAAGTAACATCTTTATCAGAAGCTTTTGTAAATTGATCAATAACATCTTTATTAAATAATTGTGCATTTCCTATCATTCCATTATTTAGCATAGCAGACATTAATACTGCTAAATCTTCACTTGTTGAAAATAGACCTGCATGTCCTGATACTCCATCCATTGAATAATAAGCCTTCTCATCATGAACTTCTCCTTGAATAACATTTGTTCTTATTCCAGGGAAATTTATAGAACCATCTCTTGTATTTCCTGCTAACTCTGTTGCCGCTGCATCTGACGCAATTTTACCCTTTCTTAAAGGATTATACATAGTATTATTTAATCCTAGCAGTTTATATATTTCATTCTCAACATACTCATCTAAAGACTGACCTGTTATTTTTTCAACTATTATTCCAAGAAGCATATAGTCCGTATCACTATAAATAGTTTTTGTTCCACGTGCATAATCTAAAGGAACATCTCTAATTATAATTTTTTCTGTTTTATTTTTTTCTCTAGAGTAAAAATTATTACCTAGTTGATATTCAAACTCTTTAGAAACTACTTGTGTTGCTTTCGGTTCATAAAACTTAACTTCTGTGCCGTAACCTGCACTATGTGTTAAAAGATCTTTTACTAATATCTTTTCTCTTCCCTCTCCACCATAGCCTGAAACATATTCAGAAATACGACTATCCACATTTAATTTACCCTCAGAAACTAATTTCATAATTGCGTAATTAGTTGCATACATTTTAGTATTAGAAGCCAAATCAAATAATTTAGTTGTCTCCATTTTTTCAGGAGTATCTAATAATTTTCCTGTTGAATCATATTTTTTTGCATACCCATAAGCTGTATTTTTAATTATCTTTCCGTCTTTCACTATTAATAGTACTGCCCCTGGAAATCCTCCAGTTATCTCTTGATTAATTAATTCATCAACCTTTTCTAATCCTTCCTTTGAAAACCCAACTGATTCAGGGTCTGCTTTTGGTAAAATAGATACATTGGGAACCTCCTGAGAGCTATTTAATTTCATTTTTTTTATTTCATTCTCTACTCCTAATTTTTTCCCAAATACTGTTAAAGACATCATTAAAAAAATTAGTGCTATTTTATTTTTATTTTTCATCTTTTATTCACCTCTAACTTAATTTTATCATATTTTCTTATAAAATATAAGAAGCTTTAAGAAATAAAAAGATGATAAACTTTTACATTTATCATCTTTAACTCTATCTATTTACTATTTTTAGAATACTATAAATAGAACATTATCCTTTATAATTTCATAAGATGGAAGAGGTTTCTCTAAATCTTTTCCTAATACCCAAGCATATACAAAACGAGCATGTTCTCTAGTTGTTCTTACACACTTTCTTGTTCCATTAAAAGTTCCTAAAAAACCTTCTCTAAATTTAGCATAATAATTTATATCATTTACTTCTGCTAAAGATATTGGAGTTCCATGGAGGTATCCTCCACCTGAAAATCTCATAGCATTATTAGCAGAACCTTGAATCTTTCCACCTATACCTGTATAAAGCATTTTTTCCTTTGCAATATCCATTATAAAACTTCCTCTTGGAGTTTCAAATCCTAATTCACTTTCATAACCTGTTTTTGAATATCCGTAAGAGACTATTGTCCAATTCCCCTCTATTTTTTCATATAAAATCAAGTTTTGATTTTCTATATCTATTATAATAGCTTTTTTTATTGGCTTCTCTTCTAATCTAGGGGCCTTAGCTATACTTTTTCCATCCATATTTACATAAGGTTCAGCCATTGATTCAATTTTAATCTGATCAATTTTAACTTCATTCTTTATGATTTTTGAGATTGATCTATCTGGAATATATAAAGTTTCACCATCATATTGACCTTCAGCACTTTGAATCTTATACTTTCCATATTTATCTCTTGTTTTACTTAAATTTTTATTCTCTGAATCTGGAGTATATGCACTTATAAGTGCTAGCTGTTCTCCATTCTCCTTAGCATCAGCAATAAATTTTTCTACATTTTCTATTCTTTCTAAAGCTTTTTCAAATCTAAAAATTCTTTTTGTTAAATAAGGTTTATATAAATACCCTACTTTCCCTTCTGAAGTAACAACTTTATACCATTCACTGTCATTATATTCAACCTCTTCTAAAAGTTCAACTCTCTCATAAAATTTTAACTCTGCCACTAAAGAGGAACTTGATATAGGCTCTGACCTTAAGTTAGCTTTTTCAGCCATAATTATTCCATAGTATAAGTAATCTGCTGTATCACCTTTAAATTTTTGTATAAAAGGAATAGATTCAGGCGGGGCATTTTTATAACTTGCTTTTATGACTATCTCATTATTAATTACCGTTTCTAATTCCAAATTTTTTGTACTCATTTCTTTAGCTACAGATCCTTGTACTCCTTCTTTTTCTACACTTTTATTATAGTTCCAAATTCCAGTACTAGTACATCCAAAGTTTAAACCTGATAATAAAATCATACTTAATATTAAAATGACTTTATTATTTTTAATTTTTTTTAATTTCATTATTATTTACCTACTTTTTTTATGTCTATATTTATTTTATAAATATTTATCTTTAATATTATACTACATAAAAGGATATTTTAATTAAAATTTTTTTAGTATTTTTTTCATAGGTTCAATTTTTGAAATGTCTATATA
>CAMTJB010000051.1 GCA_947072715.1 uncultured Fusobacteriaceae bacterium
GTTCCTGCTTCTGTTCTACAACAAGCAACAGCTGGTTTATCCATTACTTCTTGTATATGTTCTAAAGACATAGACATAGTTATTTACCCCCTAAAGTTTTTGTTACTTTTATTAATTAATTTAATAATCTGACAATTTTACTTTAATCTCATTCTATATTTAAACTATTATTCAATATCCAATCTTCTTGATAATGGATAGTTAATTGTTCTAAATATATGGTCAGTTGCATGATAAACTCCAACTCCTAATTTAGGTGCACAACACATTACTGTATTTGAACAATCATTACAATTTGACATTATTATTCTCTTAGCCCCTGAAGCCTTAAGTTTCATTACTCCTTGAGCTTGCCCTGGGCACTTACCTGGAGTTTGACATTTTCCATTTTCGGCTATGTTTTTACAGAATGTGACACCTGTTATTTCAGATTTCATTTTTGTGGCAATATCTCTTAATCTTTCTTCATTGGCACCACAAGCACATACTAATAATCCAACAGGTCCTTTATATTCAGGAAGTGGTATTGTAAAAATTATTCCCCCTGAAACTTTTGTTACATAGGCTTTATCCAATTCACAAGCAACACCTGTAAACGGTCCTCCTATAACTACTTCCCCTAATTCATATCTTAATTTATATTCTGATGTTAACTCTTTTACAGATGCTCCAATAGGAATATCAAAGTATAAGTTACTTACTTCTTTATTTGTAAAATTTCCAATAACAGTTAAATCTTTATCAATTACTGGTTTTCTTTGTTCTATTGCTCTTGTTAAGTTTGCTAATGTCTCACCATTCATAACAACGCAGTTCTCTTTTGAAGGTAACTCTGTTGCACTTATCCATTTGTCGAATATTGCATTTATAAGAGCTCTTTCTTCTCCCATAGGATAAATGTTTTTAGCTCCAAACACTTTAATAGTATCTGCACACCCTAACTTATCTATGATTTTTTGAGTTGCTACTATTGCATCTGAATTCTTAGATTTTATTCCAACATAAGCTTTCGTTGCTCCTGTTGATTCCATTGCATACTTTATACCTTTTATTACTAAAGTTGCATCTTCCTCTAAAAAGTGTACATTATGCTTTAGTGCTGGTTCACACTCTATACAGTTAGCAATTATATATCCACCTGGTATCTGAGTTTGTAACTTTATGTGAGTGGGAAATCCTGCTCCTCCTGCTCCTACAAGTCCTGCTTCAAAAGCATACTCTGCTATTGTGGAACACTCTTTAATTTTTATAAATTCTTTTTCTTGTACTGCATCAGCTTCAACAGTAATGAATCCATCTTTTATTTCTAAAACTTTTCCATTTACACTAGAGTGAATTTTAGCTCCTAATTTTACTGGTTCTGCAATACATTGACCTCTTTTTACCAAATCTCCTACTTTTACAATTGATTCAGAAGGATTCCCAACATGCATTTTTAAAGCAAACTTGAATATCGACATTTTTACCATCTTCCTTTCTTAATTTTTATCATTTTGTTCATACAAAAATCATTTTGATATAAAAACAGTTATTATTTTGATAAATTTCTTCATCACAATAATAACAACTTTCCTTTTTTTTATCAAGATTTTTTTTATTATAAACTATTTTTTTTGTTCTATTTTAGTTCAAATTATTTATTAATTGTTTTTTTAGTTTGTTTTATCAATACAACAAACAGTATAAAAGTTCATGGAAACCCTATTTAAAAGCATGAGTGTGCATTATTGATTCAGCACAAATTGATCATTCATTTTTTGAATAATCAAAGCTAATATCATATTATTTGTATATTTGATTTCAAACATCTATTTTTTCATTTATTTTTTTCATTAGTTTTTGAATTTTTTTATCAATTAATTAAGTTTTTTTATCATTTTATTTATCTTTTTATAATAAAAAAAGTAGAAATAAAAATTCTTGAGTTTTAAACTCTTAATTTTCTAATTCTACTTTTTTTATTATAAAATTTTAACTTTATTACTAAATTTTTATTTTTATTATTTATATTTTAACACTCTGCAATTCCTTCATTAGAATCTTGATTTACTATTTTCAATGTAGAAAGCCCTTCTCTTAATAAATTAATAGCCGTATATGATATTACTCCTACTATTAACCAAGTTACCACATTAAGAGGTAGTGATTTTACAATATAAGCTGCTACGATAACTCCAAAAATACCTGATATAGTTATAACTAGTGTAGCTTTTCTATTATAGGCTCCCTCTTTAATAAATTTAATCCCTGCTGCTGGCATTAAATATGCACATGATGCCATCATAATTGGAAAGGCCGCAATTGGGCTCATTCCTAAAGCATATACAAGAGCCATACATGGAGCATACAATCCTATCCCTAAAGTCATTAACGCACCTAAGATAAAGTTTCCTGTTATTGCTATTAAGAGTCTTACTCCTCTTAATCCAATCTCTTCCCCTCCAGATGGCATTATTCCAAATTTTCCTGCAAGTATAATTACTACTACGCAAAATAGCGCTATCCCCATTCCAATTTGAACTTTTTTCTCATCTAGTTTAGAAACAATTCCTGCACCTATAATTGCTCCAACAACTGCTGCTACAAGCATTGATATAAGTGTTAGTGGATCAACTTTTACTTTTTTTACAAAAATAAGAGCTTCTACTATTATAGGTATACACATTGCTGTGTTTAAAGTTCCTGGAATTATTCCATCCTTAACTAATTT
The DNA here is from genome assembly GCA_947072715.1 of uncultured Fusobacteriaceae bacterium. The sequence goes on from CAMTJB010000051.1 coordinate 2,711, forward strand.
AAAATTTTTAAAAACTACAGTCATGGGGGCAAATGCACCTAATCCTAACGTATCAAAAAAACTACCGAAAAAGCCTGTTACAGAAAACATAAAAATACTCCCTTCTTTCTCTAACTGCCCTTTTGCTTTTGCTTTTGCGTAATCTTTACTAAATACTACTGAAAAAATTAATGCGCCTATTACTAGTAGTATTAAAAGCATAACAACTAAATTCATTTCCTACCTCCATTTTATAATTTTTTGTACAATAGCTCATTATAACACTTTTTTTGTAAAAAATTATCTTTTTTTATACGTATAATATTTTAGTTAAAAAAAATAAAAGAAAAGATATAGTTAACAATTAATAACTATATCTTTTCTTTTTCTCATATATTTTATATTTTTATATTTATGAAATTATTTAATTACTATTAATAGTTTATCTCCTGCTTCATAAAATAAGCTTGTGAATGCTTACAAACTGGACAAATTTCAGGTGCAACTTTAGACTTAGCAATATAAGCACAATTTCTGCACTCCCAAGCCTCTTCTTTAGTAGATTTAAATACTTTTTCTTCCACAATATTATTATATAATTTTCTATATCTTAATTCGTGGTATTTTTCTATTTCTGCAACTCCTCTAAATAGTCTAGCTATTTCTGTAAAGCCTTCTCTTTCAGCTTCAATAGCAAAATTAGCATACATATCTGTCCACTCATAGTGCTCACCATCAGCAGCATCTTTTAAATTAGCAAGTGTATCTGGTATTTGGTCCCCATGCAATAGTTTAAACCACATTTTTGCATGCTCTTTTTCATTATTAGCTGTTGAATCAAATATCTCAGCTAAATGTTCATAACCATCTTTTTTAGCTTTTCCTGCATAATATGTGTATTTATTTCTTGCTTGAGATTCTCCAGCAAAAGCTGTTTGTAAATTCTTTTCAGTATTACTTCCTCTTAATTCCATAAAACACCCCTCCAAAACTAATTTTAATTTTTGTACTAAAGATACTTTTTGACAATATTTTTATCAGTATAAAACAAACCTTATTATCTATACTCCACAATATATTGTTTTCTTTTTTCTTTTTCTTTATTTTTTTCTTTTTTTAAGTTTTTATTTGTTTTTATTGCATTTATATACCCCAATAATAGTGACTATTTTCCAATAATATGTTAGAATATAGTTAATATATCACTTATAGTTTCCACAAAAGGAATAGTTTAGGGAGGTTAATTTAAATATGCATTATTACAAAAAAAGACCTAGTAAAATTAAAAAATTTTTTTCTTGTATCCTTTATCTTGTAGTCATAATCGTTTTAGCTGATTTCTTTTTCCCAAAATACTTAAGTAAGTATACTTACCTTTGGACTTACGATTATGAAAAAAGACTTTTACCAGATAGTCAAGAACATGTCACGCCCAGTAAAGCTATAACTTCTCAAAAAGAAGTTACCTCATCTGAGTCTCAAAACATTGTCACTTCTGATAAAATATCTAAAACTAATTCTATTTATTCAAATGAATATTTAAATGTTGTTTATAAAAATGCAGAAATCAAATTACCTAATGAAGTTATAAAAAAAGACTTAACTATTAATATATATAAACCTAAGTACATTAACCATAAAACTCCTGCAGTTCTATTTATACCAGGTGCAAATTTTTCTTTAAATAAAGAGGTTTCTCTTAACTCTTTATTATATAAAAAAGTTGAAGAATTAACATCTAAAGGGATTACAGTTGTTAGTGTTGAATATCGTGATATTTCAGAATCTCAATTTCCAAGTCAAATTTTCGACTTAAAAGATTCTCTTAGATTTTTGAAAGAAAATTCTGAAAAATATGGAATAGATTCTGATAAAATTGCTGTTATTGGAGAAAATACTGGTGGTACATTAGCTCAGCTTTTAGGAACAACAAATTCTAACCCTAATTTTGAGAAAAAACACCCTATTTCTACAGATAACCAAAACAATCCAATAAAAAATGATTCATCTTCCTCTGTAAATTACGTTGTAACTTTTGGAGCCCCTACAGATATCACTAAATTGTTTTTAGACTCTGATAAAAATCTTATTCCTACAAATACAGCTTACACTACTTTTGATTCAGCAGATTCTGTTTATGCAAAAATTATTGATTTTAATAGTGAAAGATGGATGGGAATGGCTGGAATAAGAAAAATGCAGAAGAAAGGAAAAGAATTAGCTAGTAATTTTTATTGGAATAGAGTAATATTAGCTGAGATGTTAAGTCCTCTTAACTCAGTTTCTAAAAATACTGTACCTATGTTTATCGTTCACAATAGTAATGATAGAGATATTCCAGTTAAACAAAGTAATAAAATGGCTGCTAAACTTAATGAAAATAAAGTTGAAAATATATTTATTAGTAATTATTCAGACAATGGCAATTATGATGATGAAAATGTAATTAGTTTATCTTTAAATTGGCTTGTTGACAAACTTTCTAAATAGTAAATGGAGTAAAAATGTTCTCTTATAATAATAAAATTTCAAAGGTAAGATTTTTAAATAATTATTTAAAAATCTTTCTTGTGTTATTTATCTTTATACTTTTTTCTGGTTGCTCTTCTGCAAACAGAAAAAACAGTTGGTCTGACTCAAAAAATCTTATCTCTTCTTGGAAAACATCAGAGATTCAAGTTGGAGATATAATAATAAAAAATAAAACCCTCAACCCTTTAGAATGGTATGGCCACTCTGGGGTTGTTGTTTCGCGCACTACTATTGCTGATTATGCTCAACCTTTTATGGGATATAGAGAACAAAAATATTATTACTGGTTATATGAAGAAAATAGAAAGATAATTGTCTTAAGATATCCAAATTTTACAGAAGAATTTAAAGAGGCATTCTTAAAAAATGTAGAAGCTACTAAAAATCAAGAATACTGGTTTACCCTTAATAAGAGAAGTACTGATACAACGTATTGTTCAAAATATATATGGTATCTTTACTGGAAAACTGCTAACGATTTAGGATATGAACTAAACATTGATAATAACTCTTTATTCGCAGTATTTCCTTATGATTTTTTAGAAACAGATACATTGGAACAAATTTTTATAAAAAATGAAAGCTAAGATTATTGTTTAGATATCTGTAAACTATACTGGTCTTTAAATTAAAATTAAAATATAGGTAGTCGAAGAAAACTTCGGCTCAACTAGGGGAGAATTGCCAATGAAAAAATTATTGCTTGCACTATGTTTAATGGTTACATCACAATTAGTATTTGCTAATACAGCAGAATATGAAAAGTACAAAGTTAATGAGTCTGGAAAAATAATGGTTGCTATGTATCATGCATTTTCAGAAAATACACCAAAAGATGATTATACTCGTACTTTTTCTAACTTCGAAAAAGATTTAGAAGCATACTACAAAAAAGGTTATTATCCAATTTCAATATATGATTTTGTTTCTGGAAATATTAATGTTCCTTTAGGTAAAACACCTATTCTTCTTACTTTTGATGATGGACATAAAACTCAAGCCTCTTTTACTAAAGTAGATGGAAAACTTGTGCTTAATAAAGAAACTATGCTTTATAAATATCTTCAATTTAACAAGAAACATCCTGATTTCCCTGTAAAAGGTATTATTTATGTAAATGCTGATCCTTTCCACGGAGACGGAACTACTTCTGAAAAAATTAATGCTGTTTTAAATACAGGATTCGACGTTGGAAATCATACTTATACTCATTTAAATCTAAAAAAAGCATCAAAAATAGAAATCGAAAAGAATATGGCTTTAGTTGTTAAAATGATTCAAGATGCTAGACCAGGATATCAAGTTAACTCTCTTGCTAGACCTTTCGGTATCTCAAGTAAAGATCATAGAGATTCTATGTTTAAAGGAACTTACAATGGAACATCATATAATAACAAAGTTACTTTCTTAGTTGGTTCTAATCCATCACCATCTATTTATAATACTGGTTACGATCCTCTTTCTGTTGCAAGAGTTCGTGCTGGAAAAGGTTCTGAGCTTGATATAGAATACTGGATGGCTTTCTTTGATAGAAAACCTCAAGAGAGATATATCAGTGATGGAAATCCCAATACAGTTGTTGTACCAAAAGGTTCAAAAGCTAAAATTGATACTGCTAAAATTGGTAATAAACAACTTATTACTTATTAGAATAAAATAAAAATATAGTTTTGTAGTTTCTAAAATTTGATAACTATATTTTTGGAGGTTTTTTATGGAAATTTTTAAAACAATTGATAATAAATTGGTTAAAATCGATACTA
>CAMTJB010000052.1 GCA_947072715.1 uncultured Fusobacteriaceae bacterium
ATTTAATTCCTCCCTAAGATTTTTTTTAGTCTTGGTAAATTATTCAAAATATCTATTTAGTATCTTTTCTTAATATAATCTCTTTTTGATTTGTAAAAATAACAAATCCAGGTCTAGCTCCATTAGGCTTAGTAACAAATCTTTTTTCAGTGTATTCAACTATTACTTTTTCATCAAAATTAGCTTTTGAAAAATTAGCAGCAGTTTGAGCAGCTTTTAAAATTAATTCATCTGTAATGATTTTTTTATTACATTTAAGTATCACGTGTGAGCCAGGAATATCTTTAACGTGAAACCATAAATTTTCTTTTTCAGCCATTTTAAAAGTAACGAAATCATTTTCTAAATTATTTCTACCATATATTATAGAAAAGTTATCATCTTGTTCAGCAATTTCATAATTAATTTTAGAGTTTTCTTTTTTATTTTTTACTTTTTTCTTATCAATATCTTTAATGTATCCTTCAGATCTTAATTCTTTTAATATACTTTTAAGATTATCAATGGTTTTACTAGAATCAGTAAAAGCTAAAACTGATTTTAGATAGTTAAGTTCATTTGAAACATCGACAAATCTTGTTTTATTAGATTCTAGACCTCTTTTAAGTTTATTGTATTTTTTATAGTAATTATCAATATTTCTTTGAGGGGTAGCTTTTTTATCAAGTTCAATAACAATATTTTGATTATTATAAAAATCATATAGTTCAATAGAATCAATATATTTTGCTAAAGAATACATGTTAGCAGAAAGAATATCTGCAATCTCTTTATATCTCATAAAATCAGCTTTATTTTCATTGTCTAATCTAATGTTTTCTAATATTTTTTCAACTTTTTTAACTCTTTTATTAACAGCAGATTTTATTAGGGAAAGTGTATTATTCATTGCTGAAGATAAAAACATATTTTCAATATAGAATTGAGCTAAACTACTAAAATTTTCAAAATCTTTTTGTGAGTCAAAATCCTTAGGAAAAACATTTTCTAAAACAGATGCAAAAACAAGTCTACCTTGAGAAAAATAAGCAGTGGGTTTTATATCTGAATTAAGTATGTTTTGTAAATCAGAATAAGATTTTAAAGAGTTAGAAAGTTGTTTTCCAATACCCTCTAATTTTTGATAAGGCTCCTCTTTTTCTTCGATAAACAAATGATTAAAGTCAGATTCATTAATATTTAAAGGTGATGTTTTAATGTCTATAATAGGTTGAACATAATCAGCACCTGGAAGTAAAATTCTAAGATTATTTTCTTCAATAGAGAATTTTTTTAGAAGATCAACAATTTTATTTTTAGAATCCACAATAATAATATTTGAGTGTCTTCCCATAATTTCAAAATAGAGTTTATATTGATTGATTTCACCTAACTCGCTCATTTTAGCGAAGTGAAAACACAAAATTCTATCAAACCCAAGTTGCTCAATTTTAAGTAATTGAGCACTTAGAAGATATTTTTTTAGAGATGTAATAAAACCAAAATTTTCATTTATTGAATCTGTTTTATTACTTGATAAATAAGCAATAGGTAAAGATTGATTACATGATAAAACAAGGGAAGTTTTTCCAAAAATTAGTGATATTGACATTTCACTATCTTGAGAAAGTTTTCCAATTTTTTTTCCTAAAAGCTCAGTTTCAAATTCTTTTTTTATTTTATTTAAAGATATTCCATCTATATATAACATTTTTCCCCTTCTTTATAATTAGACCATAGTCCCTATTAGATTTTTAGCATCAAGGGCATCTATGCTAATGATTTCTTTGCTTTCTGTTGAAAATTTAATTATACTTCCTGTTTCTAAAATTGTAATAGTAGAAAAATTTTTAACCCCTTTATTATAGAAAAAATCAACAATAATAGGAGTACCTTTTATAGCAACAATTGAAACTTTTGTTCCCTCTTTAAATTGATCAATAGAGAGTGGCTTAAAGAACTCTGTTTTTTTGTTTAAATTTGATAATATTTTTTCAAAAGTATCAATGAAAGCACCTAATTCATCTTTTGGTATATTTTCTGTTATAGAGGAAAGTAACATATTATGATAGTTCTCATGATAACTAAGAGCTTCAATACCTTTTTTATCTAATGAAACATAAACTTTTCTTCTATCGTTTTCTGAACGATTTCTTAAGATAAAATTCTTTTCAGCAAGTTTTGTAGCGGCAACAGTAACAGTTCCCATAGTTGTACCTAATCTGTCAGAAAGCTCATGCATAGTAAGTGAGTCCTTTCCAATAGCATCTATAATGTGAAGCTCTGTATGTGTTAGTCCTTTTATTCCAACTTTAAGAGCAAGATCCTCTGTTTTATAAAAAAGTTTAAAGAAAGCTTCTAAAACTTCATTAACATGATTTACGTGATTAATAGTTTCCATAATTTACTCCTATTTAATATTTTTTAAGCTAGAGATTCTTTCAGCGTAATCTCCTGAGAATACATATGATCCAGCAACAAAAACATTAGCACCAGCTTCGATACATTTAGAAATAGTTTTATCAGTTATTCCACCATCTATTTGAATATCAATAGTTGGGTGTAGTTTTCTAACATCTTTTATTTTTTCAATTGTAGATTCTATAAAAGATTGCCCTCCAAATCCAGGATTAACACTCATAATTAAAACCATGTCTAAATCATTTATAATATATTTTAAGCATTCAGGTGAAGTTGCAGGATTTAAAGAAACTCCAGCTTTAACCCCTTTAGCTTTAATACTTTGTATTGTTCTGTGAAGGTGAGTTGTTGATTCTGCATGAACAACAATCATATCAGCACCAGCATCTACAAAGTTATCAATATATCTTTCTGGGGCATTAATCATTAAGTGAACATCAAAGAAAAGTTTGCTATGTTTTCTAATAGCTTTTATTACAGGTGGTCCAAAAGTTATATTTGGAACAAATAATCCATCCATTACATCAATGTGAGCCCAATCAGCGCCAGCTTTTTCTATAGCTTGAAGCTCTTCTTTTAAAATACTAAAGTCTGCAGATAGTATTGAAGGTGCAATAATTATGTTTTTTTTCATTTTGATCTCCTTTATAATTAAAAAATATTTGTTGTTGCTGTTATCTATATATATTTACTCGGTAATTTATTTTACTTATATTTATTCCAACTCTCTTTTTTTAGGGTTTCATATATTTTCTTATAAAATTCATATCTAGTTTTAGAAATTTTACCATCTTCAACTAATTCTTTTACTCCACATTCAGGTTCATTAATATGAATACAATTACTGAATTTACACCCTTTTGTATTAAGGTTAAATTCAGGGAAAAGTTTTATTAAATCATCTACATTCTCTATTTCTGGATATTCAACAGATGAAAACCCAGGAGTATCTATAATAAATCCACCTTTATTCATAGGAAGAAGATTACTATCTCTCGTAGTATGTTTTCCTCTTTTTAATCTTTCACTAGTGGCACCTGTTTTTAACTCTCTAGAGCTTTGTAACATATTGATAATACTTGATTTACCAACTCCAGAAGGACCTCCGAAAGCTGTTAACTTATCTATTAATAGAGTTTCTAAATCAGAAACACCAATATTTTGTTCCGTAGAAATATAGAATACAGGAACATTAATAGTTTTTAAGTATTCTAAATTTTCTTTGATTTCAGATATCTCTTCCTCAGTAACAAGATCTATTTTATTAATTACAACAACAGGTTCAATATTATTGTGGAAACTATGAAGTATAAGAATATTTAAACGTTCATAGTCAATAACTGGGTTTTTAGCTGCAAATTGAATAACTAGATGATCAATATTTGAAACTACTGGTCTTAGTAAAAGGTTTTTTCTCTTTACTATTTCAATTATAGAGTTCTCATCGCTTACTTCTACAATGTCTCCAACTACACAATTTTCTTTTCTTTCACTTCTTTTTAAAAGACCTCTTAACTTACATTCTAAAACATCTTTTTCAGTTTTTACATAGTAAAAACCTTGTACTTTATTAATTACTCTACCTTGAATAAAAATCACACTCCAAATTTAGAAAATATGGTATAAAAAAAAATATAATTATGCTATACTTTTTTATCGTTATGTTATATTTTAGATGATTTTATCAAATTAATCAAGGTTAATGAGATATAAGTGTTTGAAATAAAAATAAAACGTTGTAAACCTTTTTAAAGTTTAAAAAATTGAAAAGGAAAAAAGCTTATAATAGAGTAAGTTACAGTATATATTTAATTTTATCATAAGTTATTATTAAATAAATATATTACTCAAAAAGAAAAGTAGGGGGAGGAAAATATGTTTAGTTATTTACAAAAAATAGGGAAATCTCTAATGGTTCCAGTTGCGGTATTACCAGCAGCAGCAGTTTTAATGGGGATAGGTTATTGGATAGACCCAAGTGGATGGGGTGGAGATAGTGCATTAGCTGCATTTTTAATCAAAGCAGGAGCGTCAATAATTGATAATATGGGTATTTTATTTGCTGTAGGGGTAGCATTTGGAATGTCAAAAGATAAAGATGGGTCAGCAGCTCTAGCAGGATTAGTAGCATGGCTAGTTGTTACAACTTTATTAGCACCAGGTTCAGTTGCAATGTTAAAAGGGATACCAGTAGAAGAGGTATCGCCAGCATTTAAAAAAATACAAAACCAATTTATAGGAATTCTATGTGGAGTAATTGCATCAGAATTATATAATAGATATAGCAAAGTTGAGTTACCAAAAGCTTTATCATTCTTCTCGGGAAGAAGATTAGTTCCAATATTAACTTCAGTAGTTATGATGATAGTATCTTTTATACTAATGGCAATTTGGCCAGTTGTATTCGGTGCTCTTGTTACTTTTGGAATTTCAGTTTCTAAAATGGGAGCAATTGGAGCAGGTTTATATGGTTTCTTTAATAGATTGTTAATACCGATTGGTTTACATCACGCTTTAAACTCAGTATTCTGGTTTGATGTTGCAGGTATAAATGATATAGGAAACTTTTGGGCAGGAACAGGAACAAAAGGTGTTACAGGAATGTATCAAGCTGGATTTTTCCCAATTATGATGTTTGGATTAGTTGGAGCAGCTTTTGCTTTCATAAAAACAGCTAAACCAGAAAATAAAGCAAAAATAAGTTCAATAATGTTAGCAGCAGGATTTGCAACATTCTTTACAGGAATAACAGAACCTATAGAATTTGCATTTATGTTTGTTGCCCCAGGATTATATTTAGTTCACGCTATCTTAACAGGAATATCTCTGTTTATAGCAGCTACAATGCAGTGGACAGCAGGATTTGGTTTCTCAGCAGGATTAGTAGACTTTGTATTATCTTCAAGATTACCTTTAGCAAACAATCCACTAATGTTAATTGTTCAAGGATTAGTATTCTTCGTAGTTTATTACTTTGTTTTTGTAATGATTATTACAAAGTTTAACCTAAAAACTCCAGGTAGAGAGGATGAAGAGGTTGGACAAAAAGTAGAAAATACAACAAAAAGTAAGCATGATGAAGTTGCCCTGGTAATATTTGAAGCATTAGGTGGAAAAGAGAATATAGTTTCTGTTGACTATTGTGCTACAAGATTAAGATTAGAAGTAAAAAATAGTTCAATAATAGATGATAAAAAAATTAAATTAGTTTCTTCAGGAGTTTTAAAACCTACAAGTACTTCAGTTCAAGTTATAGTAGGGACAACTGTTGAGTTTGTAGCAACAGAATTTAAAAAATTAATGTAATTTAGATAACTATTTAGCTATTTAAAGATAATCATATAATTTAGAATATATATAATTATAAATAGAAATTAGTAATAAATAATAAGTGTGAGGTATAAAGATAAATTTATGCCTCACACTTTAATATTAAAGAAAAAAGTTGGGGAAAAATGACAAATTTAAAAGAGATAATTGAGGAAGAAAAAGTTATTATAGCGATAAAAAAAATAGAAGACTTACCAATAGCTTTAAAATCAAAGGGGAAGATAGTTTTTCTATTGTTTGGAAATATTTTGAATGTAGAAGAGATTACTAGAACATTAAAAGGTGCGGGAAAATTAGTGTTTGTTCACATGGACATGATTTCAGGTTTTGATTCCAAAGAGCCTCTTATTATTGATTTTTTAAAAGAAAATAGTTATGCTGATGGAATAATAAGCACTAAGCCAACAATGATAAAATATGCAAAAAAACATAAGATGTTAGCAATTCAAAGATGTTTTTTATTAGATTCTTTATCTTTAGAAAATAGTATGAAAATGCTTAAAGAAGCAGGTCCAGACGCTATAGAGATTCTACCAGGAGTAATGCCCAAGATAATAAAAAAATTATCAGGAAACATAAAAATACCTTTGATTGCAGGTGGAATGATAAGTGATTTTGAAGATATTGAAATCGCTTTAGAAGCTGGAGCTAATGCAGTTTCTACAACAAAAAAAGAATTGTGGAGTATTTAAAAAAATTTAATAAAAAAAATGGTTGAAAATTTTAGAGTAAAGAGATATACTAAATTATAAAATAGAATACAATAGCAAGAGAGAAGAGAGCTAAAACAGACTTTTTACAGAGGTAAAAAGTTGTTTGTTGTGCTCTCTTTTTTATTTTTTAATAAATCAAATAAATTTAGGAGGAATACCAATGTACGATATTGTGATTATAGGAGCTGGAATTTCAGGTGCTAGTATAGCGAGGGAAATTTCAAGATATGATTTAAAAGTTGCGTTATTAGATAAAGAAAACGATGTTTCAAACGGAAGTACAAAAGCTAATAGTGCAATAGTACATGCTGGATATGATGTAAAGCCAGGAACACTAATGGGGAAATATAATGCTCTAGGAAATTTTATGTATGAAGGATTATGTGAAGAGCTAGGGGTTCCATTTAAAAAATGTGGATCATTAGTTATTGGATTTAATCAAGAAGATATGAATCATATAAAAGAGTTATATGAAAGAGGAAAAGGAAATGGAATTCCAGATTTAGAAATAATAGATGC
>CAMTJB010000053.1 GCA_947072715.1 uncultured Fusobacteriaceae bacterium
TTGAAGAATTGTTTTAAAAGTTAACGATGCTCCTAAAAATACAATTGAATACTCTAATAGCTTTGATTCACAAAATTTTGTTCCTGTTACATATTTTTTATCTTTAAAACATAAATTACCTAAAACTAATCCTATTAATATCGCCAGTGACGCACTCCCTAGACCAGGAATATACTTTGATAATATCTCTGACGCTACATAAATAATAAAAGAAATTAATACTCCTGGAAATAATTCATAAACTTGTTTCATTTAGTTTCCCCTCTCTTTATATTACCATTTATTTTATCATTATAAGAATTCATTTTCAATACAATATTTTCTTATTTCTCTATAAATGGCAATTATTTTTATCGTTGTTCCCATTATATAAGGCTACCAATTTTCCAAAAAATTGTCAATATTTTTTTGAACTTGTGTTCAACTGATTTCATATTTTATACTTATTAATCATTGTTTGACTTTTATCTTTTTAAAATGTATTATAGGTATAAATAAATATTTACGGAGATTTCATGAACAGTAAAAAAAATTCTATAAAAAGATTAGCTACCATTATGTTTGGATATAATGGCATAAAAAATACAACTATTCGAGATATTGCAAAGAACTGCAACATTGCATTAGGTGGACTTTACTACTATTATAAAAGTAAAGAACATCTACTTAATGAAATTACTGTTGAAGCTCTTCACAGTAGACAAAAATTTTTAACAACTTTAAATCAATCTGATATTGATTTTAAAACTAAGGTTAGAAAAATAATATCTAGAAGAATAACTCTTAATTCTGATAGAGCTTACCTGTTTTTATTTGCAAATCTTGACGATAATTATGAATCAAAGTTCTCTAGTGTTTCCTCATCAGGCAGAGATTTATTATTTCAAGACTTTCTTTTTTATCATAAAAAGTATATAAAAGATGAATATATTCAAGATATTCCAAAAATTGGTCAATTAATATCTAGCGCCTTAAAAAGACATTTACTTTTATTAATTGAAGATACAAATATACAAATAGTTGACGAAAAGAGTTTTAATGAGGTTATTACAAAATTTCAAGAATTTGATATGGAAAAAGAAACAGAATTTTTCTTCAAATTATTTTTCAAAGAGCTTATAAAAGAATAAATAAAATAATAAAAAAGATAACCCTAATTGATAATCAACATAATGATTACCTAAAAAAGTTATCTTTTTTTATTTTTTAATGCCCTGAATTATAATCAAGAGGTGTAGCTAAAACATAATCTTCCCCTGGACTTTGATGATCAGATAGAGGTCTTACATTAATATTTGCCCTATACTCTGTTTCTGACCATAAAATTCTTTGTGCAACCATGGCTTCAGGATTGAGTTTTACTCCGTCTAATATCATCTCTTTAAATTTTTGATATCCGGCTCTATCTATTAAATGACCACCATGTAAATATTGAGGTTTATGGTGTAGTACATTAGAAGAGAATTTTTGCCAATTCCCAATTACTCCTAATACAACATCTTCTGTTACCCAGTTAAGGAACATTTTCCCCATTCTTGGATATTGTTTTCCTGTTCTTCCACCAAGTATTACTCTATATAACTTTTGTTCTGGTCTTACCCATGCAGATGATGGACAAGCTTCAACACATTCGCCACAACCTACACAACAACAACTATCCTTCTCAATTCTATGATTTACTAATTTTAGAACTCTTGTAGCTGAATGCTCACATACTTTCACGCATCTTCCACAACCAATACATCTCTCTTTTATATAAGTTGGCTTTGTTACTCCTATTATTCCAAAATCATTAAAATGTCCTTTTCCACAATCATTAGGGCAACCTGATATAGCCATTTTAATGTGATAATGACTTGGAAATATTTGTTTTTCTAATTTTTTTGCAAGTTCATGAGTATTTATATTCGCTTTAACACAATGTGAATTCCCTATACAAGCCATTATATTTCTAGCTCCTATAGTTGGATATCCTTGTCCAGCTGCTTCTATATCAACTAGACACTCCTGAGCTTCAACCTCTTTTATATATCTATCTAAATATTTATTTACAGCTGGTATATCATTAAATTTTATTCCTGGGGCATTAAGAGTCTGTCTCATCCCTAAGTGAAAAGTTCCGTTCCCCCAAGTTTGAGCAATATATTGTATATCTGAAAGGTGCTTAGCGTCTACAAGTCCTCCTGGAACACGCATCTGTAGCATAAATTCTCCTGGAATTTTTGATTGACGAAAACAATTTAATTTTAACTTAGTTATATTAATATCGTGATTCATAGTCTCCTCCTAATCTATCAAATATTTTGCTTGTTCATAATTAAATACAGGTCCTTCTAAACAAACATATGTTTCATCTATTCTACAATGTCCACATTTTCCCACAGCACAAGACATTTTTCTTTCAAAAGAGACCCAGATATTTTTTTCTTTTATTCCTAACTTTAAAAACTCTAAAGCTGTATACTTCATCATCATAGGTGGTCCTACAATTATAACTTCAACATTGCTATAGTCACTTGCAAACATTTTAAGTTGCGCAATATGTTCTGTAACTAATCCCACACACTCCCCTTCAATTCCACAACTTTTATCCACTGTAAGAATTGTTGGTACCTTTTCTGCCCATTTAGAAATTTCATCTTTAAATAAAATAGAATCAGAATCTTTAAATCCAAATAAAAGCTCAAATTTATCAATTAATTTAGGATTTAAATACATATGGTTAATTAAAGATCTTACAGGAGCTAACCCTGATCCACCTGTAGCAATTATAACTTTTTTTCCAATATAATTTTCCATATCAAAACCTTTTCCATAAGGTCCTCTCATTGGCAATATATCTCCTGGATTAATTTTGAAGATTTCATCTGTTACAATTCCTACTTTTCTAATTAAAAACTCTAACCACTCCTCTTCAATTGAGAAATCTGTTATAGATATTGGACATTCTCCTACTTTAGGTAGAGATAACTGCATAAATTGACCAAACTGAATCTTATTAACTTTAGGATATTCCACACGATATAAATATTCTATATCTGTCATTTTCTTAACTGCTAATACTTTATATGGTAAGGGCATTATTATATTTTCCATTATTTTTTACCTCCAACTAATTTATCAACCTCATCAGCAAGTCTATTTACTGTTGTTGAAAAAGATATAAATACAGGACATTTATCGTCACATCTTCCACACCCTACGCACATATGATGTTCTCCAAATCTTTTCATATGATCATGAATTTTATGCATAACCTTAAATCTCATTCTTTCACCACCGGATTTTCTAAAAGAGTGATTTCCTGCCATATCTGAATACCCATCTACATGACATGATGCATTTATTCTTCTTCTTTCACCTGCATTTGTGTCACTTGAATAATTCATATCATAAGAAGTAAAGCAAGTACAAGTTGAACAAGCTATAGTACAACTTCCACACATCAAGCATCTTTTATCAAATTCTTTCCATAAATCAAGAGATTTTACTGCCATTTGAATATCTTTATTTATAATATTTGGAATTTTAACTTTTCTTAAATTTTCTATAACAGGTTTAAAAGTATAATCTACTTTTTTATTATTTGAAAAATATTTAGAAAATTCATTATTCTTATCCTCTATTAAAACTTCATCTTTTTGAAATTTAACTGCAAAAGCATATTCCTCTGTATTGGCACTTCCCATAGATGCACAGAAGCAAGTATCCCAACCTTTATCTGGACATTCCATTAAAATAAATTTTGTTTTTTCTCTAACTCTTTTATAATATGAATCTTCAAATCCTCCATTTTTTAAATAGATATCATCATATCTTTTTATGGAATTAATATCACATGCTCTAGCAAAAATAAGGATAGGTCTTTCATCAACTATTTTTGTCTCTTTATAATCTGTATCTGTAAAGTATAGAGTTGTCTCTGTTATTGGACTTAATACTTCTTTTGCAGCATAATCAGATTTTTCAGCATGTTCTATCTCATCTAAAGAATGAACTCTGTCATATCTTATAATATCCGTGTCTGAATATCTTCCCTGTTTTAAAAATCTTTTTGGAGCATAAATCTTATAAGTTGTACTTATCTCTTTTACTAACTCATTAAAAGCTTGATTAGTAATTTTGTATCCCATCTCTTTCCTCCTTAAAACATCTTTCGTATCTTTGTCTTAATTTAAACCAATAAAAACTAAAACAAAACATAACGCTATAGTTATATTATATGTAAAAGAATTAAAATCTCCTTTTTTTATTTTGAATAAGTGTTCAAAAAAAATATTTTGAAATAATTTTAAAATAAAAAAAGAAGATAAACATGAGGATTTCCTATGTGTTTATCTTCTTTAAGATGAGATAATATTTTATTTTATTTTATTTTATTTTTTCTTTCTTTAATTTCGAAGCCTCTTTTTTTAAATTGTATTTACATAAGTGGGCTATTTCACACTCGCTACATCTTGGTCTTCTTGCTATACATTTATCTCTTCCCTGAAGAATAAGAAAATGAGCAAAATCAATCCAATCTTCTCTTGGAACTATCTTCATTAAATCTTTTTCAATTTTAATAGGGTTGTC
Source organism: uncultured Fusobacteriaceae bacterium (assembly GCA_947072715.1). The sequence continues at coordinate 4,576 of CAMTJB010000053.1, forward strand.
ATCTGAAACAAACCCAATTAAATTCGATAATCTTTTTATATGAGTATCAACAGTAATTCCATCAGATAATCTCCATAGTTCACCTCTTACAACATTTGCAGTTTTTCTTCCAACACCTGCTAATAAAGTCATCTCTTCAATTGTTCTTGGAATCTCTCCACCAAAATTTTCCAAAAGCATAATACTACAATTTTTTATACTTTTAGCCTTATTCTTATAAAATCCTGTACTTTTAACAAGCTCTTCTATCTCTTCTAGAGGTAACTTAGCAAATTGTTCTGGTGTATTAACTGTTTTATACATCTCTTCAGTTACTATATTAACCCTTTTATCTGTGCACTGAGCAGATAAAATTACTGCAATTAGCAATTCAAAAGGAGTGGAATAATTTAAAGCGCACTTTGGATGCCCAAATTTTTCTCTTAATACTTTAATTACTTCTATGCATAATTGTTTTTTTGTCATTTTTTACCTCTTTTCATTATTGTTATTATTACTGATTATAAGTATACTTTATTTTCAATTTATTTTCTAGTAATTCCAATATATTTTTAATGTATTCTTTTTTATAAAAAAATCATGTATTATATAAAGAAACATTTTAATATATTTAATTAATTTAGTTTGGAGGTTTTATGAAAAATTGCTGGGATAAAGCTTATGAAGAAAACTCTATAACAGAGCTTGGATGGTATGAGAAATTGCCTTTTCCTTCTATCTTTCTTATTGAAAAATATTTGCCAGATAAAAATTCATTGATTATGGATGCTGGTTGTGGTGAAACCACTCTTATTCAGGAATTAATTAATAGAAATTTTACTAATATTTCAGGAATTGACATTAGTTCTTCAGCTCTTAATTACTTAAATAAAAATTTGATTTTAAAAGATAATCCCTCTATTAATATTTCATTATACTGTAAGGATTTAACAACTAATATAAATTTTTTAAAAAAAGGTAGTTTATGGCACGACCGTGCTGTATTTCATTTCTTACAAGATGAAACTAAACAAGATTCTTATAAGAATAATTTAATTAGTTTTTTAGAATCTAATGGGATTTTTATAATTTCATGCTTTTCTACCAATAATAAAGCGGAAAATTGCAATAACCTTCTAGTTAAAAAATATGATTTAGACACATTAAAAAAATACTTTTCTGATTCTTTTGAGTTTTTAGAAAGTTTTACTTATAATTATAAGATGCCCTGGGATGATACTCGGGAATATATTTATTGTGTTTTTAGAAAAAAATAATTTTTTTATCTATCTTTTTTAGAGTCTGATAAAAAAATAACCTTTATCCTAGCTTATTTTACAGGGATAAAGGTTATTTTTTTATTTTAGTTTTCTTCTATAAATCATGTGTCTAACTCCATTGTAGTTAGCATTTTTTTTATATTCAAAACCTAATTTCTTAAATATATGAATGGATACATCATTTTCTTTTAAAATATAGGCATCTATCCATTTTAATTTTCTATTTTCTAATAGTTTCTCTATAGATCTCTCTATAAATTTAGAAGCTAGCCCTTGATTTCTCATCTTTTCATCAATATATATACTAATAATAGCTCTACTACTATTAAGTTCAAATTTTATTGTGGCAACAAATTCGTCATTTTTATTTCTGATTATATACATTTCAAAGTAAGGTGAATTCAATATAAATTTGTACCATGTTTCATACTCTTTCCATCTTTGCTCCACTTCATTTCTACAGTATTTTTCAACATATTTTATATGAAGTTTTGTATAAATTTCCGGAATATCTTCAATTGTCATTTTGCTTATAATAAATTCTTCCAACATAAACCTCTAAATTAAACTATCATTATTTTATAAAACTTTTTCTTTCCAAGTTTTACTAATAACTCTCCATTTTCAAATAAATCTTCAACTATAGGAAAATTATGATCTGTAGCTTTTTCTTCTCCTACGTATAATCCACCTTGTTGTACAAGTCTTCTACCTTCACTAGTTGTTTTCATAACACCAGCTTCAACTAAAAGTTGAACTATACCTGTTCCTAATTTTTCTTTTGTGATCTCTATTGTTGGAACATTTGCCATGTCTCCACCTTGTCCAAATAAAGCTTCTGTAGCTTGTTTAGCTTTTTCAGCTTCCTCTTCTCCGTGAACAATTTTTGTAACTTCAAATGCTAACACTTTTTTAGCTTCGTTAATCTCTGCATCTTTAAGAGCCGATAATCTTCTTACTTCATCCATAGGTACATATGTTAAAAGAGATAAACACTTTTCAACATCTGAATCCGCTACGTTTCTCCAGTATTGGTAGAACTCGTATGGAGTTGTTTTTTCTGGATCTAGCCATAAAGCTCCTTTAGCTGTTTTACCCAT
>CAMTJB010000054.1 GCA_947072715.1 uncultured Fusobacteriaceae bacterium
TTCATTAAATTCTGGAGCAGATACTGTTTTTCTAGGGGGAAAAATACTTAGCATGGCAACTGGAACTCATAGTTTCAGTGATGATGAGTTAGTAATAGCAGTAAAATTATCAGAGGAAAAAGGAAAGAAAGTTCAAGTTTTATTAAACGCGGTTCCTCATAACGAAGATATAGAAAAATTACCAGATTATATAAAGTTTTTAGAGTCTATAGGGATAAAAGAGGTTCTTGTATCAGATATGGGAGTATTCCAGTGTGTTAGAGAATATTCAAATATAGATATTATAGTTGCAACTCATTCAAGTAATACAAATTGGCGTTCTGTTGAAATGTGGAAAAAATTAGGAGCAAAAAAAGTTGTATTAGATAGAGATTTATCTATTGAAGGAATAGCAGAAATAAGAAATAAAGTTCAAGATATAGAACTAGAGATATTTATGCACGGAGCTATATTACTTGCAATTTCAGGTAGAAAAATACTAAATAACTATATGCAAGAGCATAAAATAGAGAAAAATAGTGAAAGTGAAAATTACTCTTTAGTAGAAGAAAAAAGACCAAATGAGCATATGCCAATTTATGAAGATAAATATGGAACATATATATATGGTGCTAGAGATTTATGTGCAATAGAGAGTTTAGAAAAATTATTAACATTAGGAATAAATTCAATCAGAATAGATGGTGGAATGAAAGATGTGGAGTATTTAACTACAGCTATTGAGGTGTATAAGAAAGCTATAACTTCTTTTGAAAGTGGTAACTATGTTTACGATGAAACTTGGAAAGAAGAGTTACAGAAGAGAAGTGTATTACCTTTTGTAAATTGGTATGAGAAGAATTTTGAGAAAGAGGTGGAAAATTAATGAGAAAGAGAGCTGAATTATTAGCTCCAGCAGGAAATATGGAAAAACTTGAGATGGCATTTCACTACGGAGCAGATGCAGTATTTTTAGGTGGAACAATGTTTTCTTTAAGAGCTGGAAGTCATAACTTTTCAGATGAACAGTTAAGAGAGGCAGTTACTTATGCACATAATTTAAAAAAGAGAGTTTATGTAGCATTAAATGTAATTCCGCATCATAATGAATTTGAACTACTGCCAAACTATGTAAAGTTTTTAGAAGAAATTGGAATAGATGGAGTTATAGTAGCAGATTTAGGAGTATTTCAAATCGTAAAAGAAAATAGTAATATTCCAATTAGTGTAAGTACTCAATCGAGTAATACAAACTGGCGTTCTGTTAAGATGTGGAAAGAGTTGGGAGCAAAAAGAGTTGTTTTAGCAAGAGAAGTTTCGCTAGATAATATAGCTGAAATAAAAAAGCAAGTACCTGATATAGAGATAGAGGTATTTATCCATGGAGCTATGTGTATGGCTGTTTCAGGAAGATGCATCTTAAGTAATCACATGACTGGTAGAGATGCCAATCGTGGAGACTGTGCTCAATCATGTAGATGGAACTATTCTGTAATGGAAGAAAATCTAGATGGAGATTATACAAATACAAAAGATAGTAAAGAGGATTCTTTCATTTTTAACTCAAAAGATCTTTGTACTATAAAAATTATAGATAAAATTCTAGCATTAGGTGTGGATTCACTGAAGATAGAAGGGAGAATGAAAGGTATATACTATGTAGCTAATGTAGTGAAAGTATATAAAGATGCTTTAGATAAATATTATGATGAAGATTTTAAATTTAATCCAGAGTGGCTAGAGGAGTTAGAATCAACATCTCATAGATCATATTCTACTGGATTTTTAGAAAATAAACCAGATGCAGAAGCAATGAATTATAGAGATAGAAATTCATATAGCCAAACACATCAGTTAGTTGCAAAAGTTATTGAAAAAATTTCGAATAATGAATATATTTTAGAGATTAGAAATAGACTTGTAGAAGGGGAGAAATTAGAAGTAATTAATCCACATTTTGGAATAAAAGAGATAATCTTACCTAAAATGGTTATTTTAAAGAAGGGGCATGAAGAGGAGAGTACTTTTGCCAATCCTAATTCAATTGTTAGAATAAAATTAGATGAAGATTTAGAAGTTTTTGACATGATAAGAAAATTAATTTAAAATAAAATTGACAATTTGTATAGTAAGAGCTATTATAGGGAATAAGTAAAGAACTAGGAATAAAAATAAGGAGTAAGAATATGAAAAAACTGTATTTTATGTTATTTTTTATGACTGTTTATGTAACTAATTTTTCACTAAATAATCAATATTATGATTTGTATAGTAGTATTAAATTAAAAGATAAAATGACTTATTCAACTTTTGAGAAGGCATTAATAGGTTATAATAAAATACCTAAAAAAAATAAAGATATAATAGCAATAATTGACTACACAAAACCATCTACTGAAAAAAGATTTTATGTTTTAGATTTAAAAAATAAAAAAATTCTTTATGAAACACTAGTTTCTCATGGAAAAAATAGTGGAATAAATCAGACAATTGCTTTTTCAAATGTTCCTAATTCATACCAGTCAACATTAGGATTTTTTCTAACAGATGTTACTTATAGTGGAGAATTTGGATATTCATTAAAACTTATAGGTTTAGAAGAAGGAATAAACTCCAATACTGAAGCAAGAAAGATAGTTATTCATGGAGCGGAATATGTAAGTAATGATTTTATAAAGAAAAATGGTTTTTTAGGTAGAACATTAGGATGCCCAGCTCTTCCAAAAGAATTAACAGAATCAATTATAGAAAAAATAAAAAATGGAACTGTTTTATTTGTAACTGGAAATGATCAAGAATATGTAAAGAATAGCCCTATATTAAAATTATAGAGGTTCAAGTATTTAATAAAAGAAGAAGAGAGTTAAGAAATAAATCTTAACTCTCTTCTTTATATTTAAATTAACAATTAGATTACAAGTCCACCAGTAACAGCGATTGTTTCTCCAGTAATGAAAGAAGCTTCGTCTGATGCTAAGAATAATATTGCGTTTGCGATATCTTCAGGCATTCCCATTTTTCCTAATGGAGTTGCAGATTTCATTCCTTCGATAACTTTTTCAGGTAAGTTCTCAGTCATTGGAGTTACGATAAATCCAGGTGCTACACAGTTAGCTCTAACTCCTTTTCTTCCTAACTCTTTAGCCCAAGTTTTAGTCATAGTGATAACTCCACCTTTTGTAGCAGCATAGTTTGTTTGACCAATGTTTCCATATAATCCAACTACTGATGATAAAGTTACGATAGAACCAGATTTGTTTTTTGACATTACTGGAGCTACTGCTTGAGTCATGTTAAATACACCTTTTAAGTTTACATCAATAACTGAATCCCATTGATCTTCGCTCATTCTTATTAATAAAGAATCTTTAGTTATTCCAGCGTTGTTTACAAGAATATCAATTCTTCCAAACTCAGCTTGTAATTTTGCAACTAAAGCTGCAATTCCAGCTCTATCAGTTACGTTTAAAATTTCATGTCTTACGTTAGCTTGCTCATAAACAGCTTCTCCCATATCACAAGAAATTACCATTTGTGCTCCCTCGTTTGCTAATCTCTCAACAATTGCTCTTCCTATTCCTCTAGCGCTTCCTGTAACTAAAGCGATTTTTCCTGCTACTCTATTCATAATAATAATAACCTCCTAAAATTTATTGTTGCTTTTTAGATTATACTTTTTTTTTTAATAAATTTCAATATAAAAATTTTTGAGTAAATTTAAATTAAAAATAGAAAAATTACGAAAAATAATGTAGAATATAATATATTGATAATATTTAAAAGGAAGTTATTAAATGAAAAAAATTGTAGTATGTATTTTTTTATTAATATATAGTTTAGGTTTCTCAGCTCAGGAAGTGGAAGCTTCTGAGCATATTGAATATCATCCTAATGGGATTGTAAAATTGAAAGGGAGTTATCTTCAAGATAAAAAAATAGGGTTTTGGAATTTATACAGAGAGGACGGAAGTCAGAAAACAGAATTTTCATATATTGATGGAGATAATTTTTTTGGAGTTAGCACATATGATAAAAAAGGTATTTTAAGAAGTAGTGGTTTTGTTAAAAATTTGAAACAAGATGGTGAGTGGTTTTTTTATGATGTTAACGGAAAACTAATTTTAAAAATTAACTTCAATAATGGAGTTAAAGATGGATTATTCATTGCTTATTCTGAAAATAAGGCTCCTATAGTTGTAGGTTTTTTCAAAGATGATAATTTAGAGGATATTCGTTCTATAAAGTAATTTATATATGTATATTATAATCTTAAATTAAAAAAGAGAGTCTTAATAAAGACTCTCTTTTATAGTTATTATTGGTAGTTATTTTAGATTCCACTTTGCTAAATCTTTTTCTACAGTTTCAATTCCTGCAATTCCAAAATTATCTACTAAAACTTTAATAATATTTGGAGATAAGAAAGCTGGTAGTGTAGGTCCAAGATGAATATTTTTTACTCCTAAAGAAAGAAGAGCTAATAATACGATAACAGCTTTTTGTTCATACCAAGCAATATTGTATATAATAGGAAGTTTATTAATATCATCAAGTCCAAAAGCTTTTTGTAATGTCATTGCAATAACAGCAAGTGAATATGAATCATTACATTGACCAGCATCCAAAACCCTAGGAATTCCATTAATATCCCCTAAATTAAGTTTATTATATCTATATTTTGCACAACCTGCAGTTAAGATAACTGTATCATGAGGTAAGGCTTCTGCAAATTCAGTATAGTAGTTTCTATCAGCATTTCTTCCATCGCATCCAGCCATAACAACAAACTTCTTGATTGCTCCAGATTTAACAGCCTCTATAACCTTATCAGCAAGGGCTATAACTTGATTGTGAGCAAAGCCTCCTATAATCTCTCCAGATTCAATTTCTGTAGGAGCAGGACAAGTTTTAGCAAGAGTTATAATTTCAGAAAAATCTTTTTGACCATTATGAATAAGCGGAACTCTTTTCCATCCAGGATATCCAGCAGCATTAGTAGTAAAGACTTTATCTTTGTATGAAGCATCTGGTGAAGGAGGAACTATACAATTAGTTGTAAATAAAATTGGTCCATTAAAAGAGGAAAACTCTTCTTTTTGATGCCACCAAGAACCACCATAGTTCCCAATAAAATGAGGATGTTTTTTTAATTCAGGATAATAGTGTCCAGGTAGCATTTCACAATGAGTATATACATCTACTCCAGTATCTTCAGTCTGTTCTAAAAGTTGTTTTAAATCCCATAAATCATGACCAGAAATTAGAATACCAGGATTTTTTCCAACACCTAACTTAACTTTTGTTACCTCAGGATTTCCAAATGCTGAAGTATTTGCAGAGTCAAGAAGAGCCATAGATTTTACTCCAAATTCTCCACATTTCAAAACTAGAGATGTTAGTTCAGTAGCTGATAAAGAATCATTTTCAGTAGCAAGTAAAGCTTCTTCGATAAAATCAAAAAGAGAAGAATCAGTTTTTCCTAAGTTGAATGCATGCTCAGTATAAGCACTTAGACCTTTTAATCCAAAAAGAATAAGAGATCTTAAAGATCTGACATCTTCATTTTCAGTAGAAAGAGTTCCTACAGATTTAGCTAGATTCAGAAATTCATCTTTTGTTGTAGCATCCCAAGTTGTATATTTTTTATTTTCATGTTGAGAACTTAAAATTACATTATTTTCTATTAAGTTATTTTTTATTTTTTTTCTTAATTCTAATCCTTTTTTGATTTCATCTAAAATCATATTATCATCAAAGTTAGCATTAGTAATTGTAATAAATAAAGAGTTCATTAAATAGAGATTTACTTCATTACATAAATGACATTCATTTTTTTTATTAGAATTAAAAAATAATCTAGCTTGAGAACTGTAAGCTGCAACCCCTTTTGTAGTATAGATTAGTAAATCTTGTAAATCTGAAGTTTCAGATTTTTTTCCACAAGCTCCTGTAGAAAGATTACAACCTTGATTTTTTATAGTTTCTTGACATTGATAGCAAAACATTTTATACCTCCTATAATTTTAAGAAAATCATCTATAATATTCAAATATAAATTACAAAGCAAGACATAATAAAGCATTTAAATATATATACAAAAAATAAGTAAAAATCATTTTTTTATTATAGAAAAACTTATTCTGAATATTTATATGTTGATATTATGTAATAAGTATAATATAATTAAGAGCAAAGAGATGTTGCAAAAGCAACAAAAGGAGAAAAGATGAAAATTTATTTAAACCTTTTAAAAAAAATACCTCTTTTTGAAGGAGTTCCAGAAAGTCAAATTGAAGGGGTTTTAAATTGTTTCAATGCTACAATAAAAAAGTATAAACCTAATGAAGTAATTTGGGAAATGGATGATAAGATCTCAACAGTGGGTATAGTTTTAAAAGGTAAAATTTATATATCTAAAGATGATTATTTAGGTGTTAGAAATATAATAACTGAATTTTCTCAAGGGGATTTATTTGGAGAAGTATTTCTTAGTGCAGGAATAGATAGAAGCCCTGTCACTGTTTTTTCAGAAACAAATTCAGACATACTTTTTATAAAATACAATAATATTGTGGAAACATGCCCATCAGCTTGCAATTATCATATAACTTTAGTAAAAAATATGTTAAAATTACTATCTAAGAGAACTCTTTTGTTAAATGAAAAGATAGAAATTTTAGGGAAAAGAAGTATAAGAGAAAAAATAATTTGTTACTTAAATGCTCAAATGAATAAAACAAGAAAAGAAGAAGTAATAATTAGTTTTTCTAGACAAGAATTTGCAGATTTTTTATGTGTTGATAGAAGTTCATTGAGTAGAGAGTTATCAAAAATGCAAAAAGATAATTTAATAGAAATAAATGGAAAAAAGATAAAAGTAGTTGATACTTTATAAAATTATTAAGAATAAGGAGAGTGAATAACTGTGAGGAAATCTCTATAC
>CAMTJB010000055.1 GCA_947072715.1 uncultured Fusobacteriaceae bacterium
TCTTTGGTTTTAGCTTTATCAGTGTATTCAGGAGCTCTAATTATCCCTTGTTTAGCAGGAATGTTAGGATATAGAATTAATAAAAAATACGTTTTATTAGCTATAATAGTTGGTGGAGTTACTGCTTTTATTGGAAAGGTTTATAGTGGATCAAATGCTAATTATGTTTTAATCTTAGCCTTTATTTTAAACTCTTTAATTTTATTTATTCCTAAATTAATAAATAAAAAAACAATAAATTAATAACAAGTTTATGATTAAAGTAGTATTAAATCAGAGATAAAAACTATAAAAAAAGATGATCTAACTTAGTCAGACCATCTTTTTTTTTATAGTTAATTAAGAAGTTGGAAGCGATAAATTATAGTTTTGCTAATCCTTGCTCAAGATCAGCAATAATATCATTGATATTTTCAAGACCTACAGAAAGACGGATAAGACCATCAGTAATACCAGAATTTAATCTTTCTTCTTGAGTATATGGTGAATGAGTCATTGAAGCTGGATGTTGAATAAGAGTTTCTGTATCTCCTAAACTAACAGCAAGTGAGCAAAGTTCTAAAGAATTAAGAAGTTTTTTACCTGCTTCTAAACCACCTTTAATTTCAAAAGCCATTATTCCACCAGAATAATTCATTTGTTTTTTAGCTATTTCGTAACCAGGATGACCTTGTAATCCTGGATAATAAACTGTTTCTATTTTTGGATGTTTTGCTAAGAATTCAGCAACTTTCATAGCGTTAGAACAGTGTCTTTCCATTCTAACCTCAAGAGTTTTAAGCCCTCTTATAATTAAATAAGCTTCAAAAGAACCAAGAACAGCTCCTGTAAAATCTTTTAATCCCTCTAATCTCATTTTTAGCATATCTGCACCAGAACCAATTGCAAAACCTGCAATAACATCTCCATGTCCATTTAGATATTTTGTAGCAGAGTGAACAACTATATCAGCTCCAAAAGAGATAGGAGTTGTAATGTATGGAGTAGCAAAAGTATTATCTACAACAACCTTAGCATTTGGAGAATTTTCTTTAGCAATTTTACTAACAGCAGCAATATCAACTATTTTAAGGTTAGGATTAGCTGGAGTTTCCAAATAAACAATCGCCGTATCAGGTCTTAAATTAGATTTAACTTCATCTAAGTTACTCATATCTATAAATGTAACATCCACACCAAATTTAGTCATACCATGAGAAAGAAGAGCGTAAGTACATCCATATAAAGTTTTGTCAGCAAGAATATGTCCACCTGCTTTAGTAAAAGTCCAGAAAGTTGCAGCAATAGCTCCCATTCCAGATGCAAAAGCAACGCAAGCCTCACCTTTTTCAAGAATAGCCATTCTTTTTTCTAAAACATCTGTTGTAGGGTTTCCTAATCTACTATAAATATGTCCACCCTCTTCTAAAGCGAATCTTCTTCCACCTTGTTCAGCAGTATCAAAGATAAAAGTTGAAGTCTGATAGATAGGTGTTGCTAAAGTTCCAAAAGGATTTTTTTCAGCACCTCCATGTATAGTTGAAGTTCCAAAGCCACAAGTCTTATGTTGCATTAATATCATCTCCTAAAATGTTTTTTATTTTTATAATATGTCTTAATTTTAGACATAAAACCATAAAAAAGCAATATGTTACAATTTAAAGTGTATCATGACACTTTTATATAAGTTTATTTTGTGTAAATTTATTCTTAATAAATTTTTTTAAGGCATCATTGATATAAAATAGGTAGTAGGATATAATAGAGTAGATTAATTAAAGAATGGTGAGGTGGTTAAAGATGGAAATTAATTTAAATGCAATGGTTACAGAGGGAAGAAATAAAAATAGTATGAATATTGATACGTTATCAACTCTTGAATTAGTAAAAGTAATAAATGAAGAGGATAAAAAAGTTGCAGAAGCTGTGGAAGTTGAACTATACAATATAGCGAAGTCTATAGATAAGATAGTAGAATCTTTCAAAAATGGAGGGAGGCTTGTTTATATTGGAGCAGGGACAAGTGGAAGATTAGGGATATTAGATGCATCTGAATGTCCACCAACTTATGGAACATCTCCAGAAATGGTTATAGGTATTATAGCTGGAGGAGAAAAGGCTATACTTAAAGCTGTTGAGAATGCTGAGGACAATGAAGAATTATGTGTAGAGGATTTGAAAAAGATTAATTTTAATAAAAAAGATATTCTAGTTGGAATTGCAGCTAGTGGTAGAACTCCATATGTTATGGGAGGATTAAAATATGCAAATAATATAGGAGCGACAACTGTTGGAATAAGTTGTAATCCTGATAGTATTATAGCTAAAACAGCGTTAATAGCAATATCTCCAATAGTTGGACCAGAAGTTGTAACAGGCTCTTCAAGAATGAAAGCTGGGACGGCTCAAAAGTTTATCTTAAATATGCTAACAACAGGTTCTATGATAAAAATGGGGAAAGTATATAGTAATTTAATGGTCGATGTAGAAGCAACTAATTTAAAATTAGTAGAAAGACAGGGGAAAATAGTTGTAGATGCAACTGGATGCTCAAAAGAAGAGGCTGAAGTAGCTTTAAGTAAGTGTGATAGACATTGTAAAACAGCAATCTTTATGATTCTTTCTGGCAAAAATGTTGAAGAAGCAAAAGAAATATTAAAAAGAAATGAGGGATATATTAGAAAAGCTCTGGAAGAGATTTATAAATAAAACAAAATAAGGGGGAAATATGGATTATAAAAATTTAGTCGTTGAAATAATTAAAAATATTGGTGGGAAAAAAAATATTACAAATTATACGTGTTGTATGACTAGGCTAAGAATATCTATTATAGACTATACAAAAGTTCAAATAGATAGTTTGAATAAGATAGAAGGAATTCTTGGTATAAAAGAAAATGGAGAAGAGTTACAATTTATTGTAGGACCAGGAAAATCAAAAAAAGCCTATCAAGCTATGGAAGAGATAATGAATAATTCTGAAATAGTAGAGGAAAGTATTGGTTTAGATACTGACTTTGAAAGTACAATAAAAAAGCAAAAAGAATCTATAAAATCTAAGAGAACTACAAAATTTCAAGGATTTATGTCTAAGTTTGCAAATATATTTGTTCCGTTAATTCCAGGATTTATAGCTTGTGGACTTTTAGCGGGATTAGCAGGATTATTTAAAGAATTAGGAGTAAAAGGACCTATTTTAGATTATATAAATGTATTTAATAAGTCTTTATCAACATTTATGTATATAATAATCGGATATAACGCAACTTTAGCCTTTGGTGGAACAGGAGCTTTAGGAGGTATACTTGCAGGACTGTTTAAGTTAACTTATGCTCAGGGTGGAACAAGTGGAATGCAAAATTTTATAGGTATGGAAATAGATCCAAGAGGAGGTTTAATAGGAGTACTAATAGCTGGAATACTTGCAGCATATTTAGAAAAACTTATTAGAAAAAGATTTTCATGGGAACATACAGATATAATAACAACTCCTATCTTAACTCTTTTAATAATGGGAGCTGTAACTTTTGGAGTGATAATGCCTGTTTCTTTTAAACTGTTTACTTTTATGAGTTGGGCTTTTGCTACACTGAATTCAAGTCCAATAGGAAGTGGTGTGTTAGCAGCACTATTTTTACCATCAGTATTAATGGGAATTCATCAGGGATTTGTACCAGTATATGAAGGATTAGTAAAGACAGTGGGGATGAATACTCTTTTCCCAATACTAGGAATGGCAGGAGCAGGACAAGTGGGAGCAGCTTTAGCACTATATATTAAATCAGAAAAAGGCTCTAAGTTAAGAAGTAATATAAGAGGAGCAATAATACCAGGAATATTAGGAGTTGGAGAACCTTTAATATATGGAGTAACATTACCAAGAGTAAAACCTTTTTTCACATCAATGGCAGGAGGAGCAGTAGGTGGATTATATATAGGGATTCTTTCTAAATTTGGATTTAGCTTTGGGCTTAATACTGTATTTGGAGCTTCTGGAATATTAGGAGCCTTTGCGATGACATCACCTAAAGGAGTAGGGATAGCAATTGGGTTATATGTATCGGCATTAATTGTTACTTATATATTTGGATTTATATTTACTTATTTTTGGGGAACTAAAGGGGTAGATTTATCTTAATAAAAATTTAAGATAGTAATTTAGTGAAAGCCATAAGTAGAATTGAATTGAAAATTTTGAAGAGCAAAGAGGTAAAAAAATGAAAAAGACAAATGCGATGAGAGAGTTAGATAAAGCTAAAATCCAATATTCAACGCAAGAATACGAAGTTGACGAAAATGATTTAAGTGCTATTAATGCAGCATTAAAAATAGGAATTTATATAGAACAAGTTTTTAAAACTTTAGTACTTTTTAATGAAAAAAAAGAACTTATAGTTGCCTGTATTCAAGGAGATGCTGAGTTAGATTTAAAAAAATTAGCTAAAATAAGCAATTCTAAAAAAGTAGAGATGCTTGGAGTTAAAGAATTGCTTGAAAATACAGGTTATATAAGAGGGGGATGTTCCCCCATTGCCATAAAGAAAAGACATAAAACATTTATAAATGAGTCAGCATTAAAATATGATCAAATTTATATAAGTGCAGGAGTAAGAGGAACACAAATTTTATTAAATCCAAAAGATTTAGTAAAATATTTAAATATAGAAGTTGAAAATATTATTCAAGAATAAAAAAAGATGTAGGGGGAGTATTAGTGTTAGAAAAAGTAAATGATTTTTTTGGATTTTTAGGTCCAATAACAGATATTGCATGGGAGTTTCCGCGTAATTATAGTTGGTATGCCAATATACCAATTTTAGGACAATTTTCATTAGCTATATTATTACTGATGGGATGTGGAGTATTTTTCACTTTTTGGCTAGGATTTGTTCAAATAAAATATTTTAGAAAAAGTTTCAAAATATTGAAAAATAAAAGTTCTTCAAAAGTAGGATTGTCACCTTTGGCTGCTTTTTTACTTAGTAGTGCAACAAGAATAGGACCAGGAAATATAATGGGAGTAACAGGAGCGGTTTCTACTGGAGGACCAGGGGCTCTATTTTGGATGTGGGTAAGTGCATTTTTTGGAATGTCTATAAGTTTTGTAGAAGCAACACTGTCTCAAATTTTTAAAGAAAAAGATGGAGACGACTACGTAGGAGGTATAGCTTACTACGGGAGAAGAATATTAGGTAATAGCAAATTAGTAGGAATAGTAATAGCTATAGCATATATTACTTATGCTTTATTTACTCTTCCAAGTCAAGTTTTCCACATGTTTACAGCCTTTGGAAATGTAGCAAGTAAAATAACAGGTCAAACTTATGAAAGATTTGATACTGTATATATAGTAATTGGTATAGTAATTATTTTTGCAACATTCCCAATTATTTTTGGTGGAATAAAAAGAGTAGCAAAAGTTACAGATGTAGTAGTTCCTATAATGGCAATAATTTATTTTGCAATAGCAATATTTTTAATTGTTATTAATTTTAATAGAATCCCATATTTTATAACTTCAGTAATATCAAATGCTTTTAGTCCACAAGCAATATTTGGTGGGTCTTTTGGTATAGCTTTACAGCAAGGAATAAAAAGAGGATTAATGTCAAATGAGGCTGGACAAGGAACTATAACAATGGCAGCAGCTTCAGCAAGGTCAAAACACCCTGTTGAGCAAGGTTTTGTTCAATCTTTCGGAGTATTTGTAGATACTTTTGTTATTTGTACAATATCAGGTTTCTTAGTAGTAATGGGAAGAGTTTGGGAAAATCCTAGTATAAATTTTGAAATGTTAAAAAAGAGTAAATTAGATACATTTTTAACATCTTTAGATGTCTTAAGTCCTCAATTTGTGAGTTCAGAAATTCAAGTTATAATGTCTTTATGTTATGGACTTTTTGCATTTTCTACAATAATTGGAATGATAGCCTTTATTGAGGTGTGTTCAACAGAGATATCAAAAACAAGAGGATTCTCAATATTTACTAAGGTAATATCTTCTTTAGTTTTTGTACCATTTGGAGTTTTATGTGTATGGACAGGATTACAATTAGATAATATTTGGGTTATTAGTGATTTAGTTAACTTAATGATGGTAGTAATAAATATTCCATTAATTATATTAGGAGCTAAATATGTAAAAAAAGCTCTAGTACATTATGAAAATAATTACGATAGAATTCAATTAGAAGATGAATTTGATTATAATGAAATTCAAGAAGATATTGTGAATAAAAAATAAAGTGTTTGTCAAAATGATAAAACCGTTATATTACGATTAAAAATGTGTTGATTTTTCGAAGGTAATGTAGTATAGTTAGACTACTCAGTGCAATCTAATAAAAAAATATATAATATTTCTTTAATTTAGGGAGGCTTTTGAAATGAAAAAATTCGAGTACATGGAACAATTTGACCACGAGCAGTTAATTTATTTTTATGACAAAACAACAGGACTAAAAGGGATTACTTGCATACATGACACGACCTTAGGTCCAGCTTTAGGTGGAACAAGATTGTGGAATTATGCTACAGAGGAAGAAGCTGTTTTAGATGTTTTAAGACTTGGAAGAGGAATGACTTATAAAGCAGCATGTGCTGGACTTAATTTAGGTGGAGGAAAAACAGTTTTAATTGGAGATCCTAAAAAAGTTAAAAGTGAAGGATATTTTAGAGCTTTAGGAAGATATGTACAATCTTTAAATGGGAGATATATAACAGCAGAAGATGTAAATACAGCAACAAAAGATATGGTTTATTTATCTATGGAAACAGATCATGTGGTAGGATTACCTGGGAAATCAGGAAACCCTTCTCCAGTAACGGCTTGGGGAGCTTATGTTGGTATAAAATCAGCCTTAAAAGAAGTATACGGTTCAGATTCAGTAGATGGAAAAAC
>CAMTJB010000056.1 GCA_947072715.1 uncultured Fusobacteriaceae bacterium
GGTAAAAAAGCAACAAAAAATAGAAAACTATATAATGGTGGTATTAAGTGTTATTTCTATCAATATCATGGTGAAAGATAGGTGAAATTATGGATTTAGAAAATGTAATAAGTAATGGAATTGAAATTATACTTCAATCTTTAGCACTAGGAAACAAAAAATATGAAAAATTTAAAGAGATAGGTGATATTTCTGGATATGAAATCGTAGAAAAAGAATTTTTAAGTAAGTATGAAAAACTTTATTTAGGATTTTTCGATGAAAATACTTTAAAGGCATTCCAAACTAATGCAGAAGAGATAGAGAAAATTTTAAATGATATTAGAGAAAAAAATGGTTTTTCTATGGAGTTTATAGAGGAACAAAAAAAATTAAGAAGAGAACTATCTGGAGACTCAGGAAGTGAGGTTGTAAAAAATCTTTATGAATACCAGATTAAAGAATTAAAAAGTAAAAAATCAAAACTTCTTATAGAAGCTGATGATATACTAAAGAAAGAATTTGAAATTAACGAAAAATTAAGTAATGCCATTCAGCAAGAGGAGCAAACAGAGATTATATATGAGCTTCATCCTTTGAGAGAAAGATTTCGAGAAATAGATAAAAAACTCATTGATTTAGAAGGGAAAATTGCAGAATTAGAAGGAAAAATAAATAAAAAATGGTATTATGAGATATATGGTACTGTAAAAAAAGAAGAGTTACTGGAATCATATAAAAATGTATTTAAAAACGGGGAGTGATTTCAATGGGGAGCAATAGAATAGTGAATATCGTAATATTAATAGCAATATTAGTTGGTATGCATATTTTAATAACGAAAATCAGGGGCAAAAAAGTTAAGCATTCAGCAATAAATATAATACAGGAGGCAGTAATAGTGGAAAATTTAGATTTAAAAGCAGTTATCAAAACAAATAAAGGGGATATCAACATTAAGTTATTCCCAGAGGTGGCACCAGTTACAGTTTTAAACATGATAACTTTAGCACAAAACAAATATTATGATGGAATCAAGTTTCATAGAGTTATATCAGACTTTATGATTCAAGGTGGAGATCCAACAGGAACAGGAGCTGGAGGACCAGGATATAACTTCCACGACGAGTTCAAGAAAGAAGTAGTATTTAACAAACCAGGAATTTTAGCAATGGCTAATGCAGGACCAGGAACAAACGGTTCTCAATTCTTCATAACACATGTAGAAACTCCATGGTTAAACCACAAGCATACAATATTTGGAGAAGTAGTTTCTGCAGATGATCAAAAAGTTGTTAATGCTATTAGACAAGGGGATACAATTACTACTATAGAAATTGTAGGAGACGCTACTAAGTTAATAGAAGCAAACCAAGAAATAGTTACAAAAATTGAAACAGCAATAAAAAATAGAAAAAAATAAAAAAATTATGGGGGTTTTACAATATTGTAGAACCTCCATTTTTTATATGAGAAATTAAATTAATTACATAATGTAAAAATATTTAATTTAAAATAAAAGGATATATTAAATTAATTTAATATATAAATATCAGAGAAGTTAATTATTTAAAGTTATTAAAAGAAAGTAATAATAAAATATTTTAAATAGGGAGTTGAGTATGAAAAAAATATTTATAATCATTTTTTTATTATGTTATGCTCAGCTTTATTGTGAAAATGATGCAGGTGATAATGTGTCCAAGAGTAATCTAATAAGAAATTCAGAGTTTTCTTCATCAATAAAGAATACATGGGGAATTGTAAAAAATTATGGATCTAAAGGAAATTTTAGTTTTAAAAATAATTATTTTGAGGCAATATCTCTAGCAACGGATATTAGAGAAGAGTATGCTTTTCAACTATATCAAGAAAATATAAGCTTAAGAAAAGGGGGGATTTATAAAATATCTTTAGAAGCTGAAGCAGATGGAGAGGAGCAGCTTTTTATAAAGATGACAGGAACAAATTCTACCAATTGGAAGACGTATCTTTTTAAAAAGTTTGAAGTAACACCTAATTACCAGAGATATGAATATATTTTTTCTGTGGAAAAAGCAGATGGAAAAGCAAGAGTGGAGTTTTGGTTAACAAAAGCTAAAACTAAAATAAGGATTAGAAATGTAAAATTAGAGCTAATAGATATCTACGATGTAAAGAAAAAAGAGAGAGCAGCAGAAAAAGAGGTGGAATTTAAAAAACTGATTTGGAGTGAAGAATTTAATTATGAGGGGGAATTGGATAAAAAAAATTGGAGATTTGAATTAGGAGATTCAGGATGGGGGAATAAAGAGATTCAAAATTATACAGATAAACTAGAGAATGCTTATGTAAAAGACGGTATTTTAAATATAGTAGCATTAAAGGATGATAAAAATAAAATAACTTCAGCTAGAGTCGTAACAAAAGGGTTGAGAACTTTTAACTATGGTGAGGTTGAGGTCAAGGCTAGGCTTCCAGAAGGGAAAGGAACTTGGCCAGCAATATGGCTTTATGGAGCAGGAAGAAAATATTCGGAAATAGATATAATGGAGCATGTAGGAGCAGAAAAGGGAATAGTACATTTTTCTGCACACACTTCAAATCACTTATGGGATTTAGAAAGTCATAGAACGTCATCAGTAAAAATAGAAAGAGCTACAGAAGACTTTAACATATATACTTTAAAATGGGCCCCTACATATCTGAAAGGATATGTAAACAATGTAGAGTACTTTAACCTATATAGAGATGACTTTCCACCAGAATTTTGGAGCTTTGACGATAGGATGTTTATAATATTAAATCTAGCAGTTGGAGGAACATGGGGAGGAGTAGAAGGAGTAGATTATAAATCCTTTCCACAAAAGTTAGAAATAGATTATATTAGAGTTTATGAGTACAAAAAAAACTAAATAAAAAAGGGGAATTAAAGATGGAAAATCAACCAGGAAAATTATCAGTTAGCAGAAATTATGTTCGTTCATCAATTGCACTTTTATGTGCATTTTTATGGGCAGCCTTTTCTACATATATAGCTTTGCCTTGGATAAGTGATTTAACTGAATATGTATATTTGTGGATAGCTCTTTATATTGTAATAACATTAGCTATTTTACCAGGATTTTTAAATATGTTTTTGGCTTTTATGCTACTTTTCAAAAGAAATATAAAGGATGATAACGTCCCTGTTTCTCATTTAGTAGAATATCCAGAAATAGATATTTTAGTAGCTGCATACAATGAAGAAGAAAGTATAGAATCTACAATTTGCTCAATATTAGAAAATGGTTACAATGGAAAAATTAATGTATACTGTGCAGATGATGCTTCTAAAGATAGAACATTAGAAATTATAAAGAAATATAGTTTAGATAATGTTAAATATATTAGCAATGAGACTAATTTAGGAAAGGCAAAGTCTTTAAATAAGTTATTAGTGCAAACTAAGTCAGAAATAATTGTAACGTTAGATGCAGATAGTATTTTAGAAAAAGGAGCTTTAAATTCAATTGTAGAAACATATAAATTAAATCCAAATATTGTAGCTGTAGCAGGTAATATAAAAACAGGTACTAATGATACGTTTATTCAAAAATTACAAAGATATGATTATGAGATTGCTATTTATGCAGTAAAATCAGCTCAAAGTATGCTTAATGGAGTTTTGGTAGCACAAGGTGCATTTAGTGCATACAATGGTGATTTACTTAGAAAACACTCTTATAAAGAAGATACTATAGGTGAAGATATAGTAATAACTTGGAAACTATTAGAAGACAAAGAAAATTTAATTATCTATGATAGAAATGCTATTTGTAGAACTAGTACACCAAGAACTTTAGATAAGTTTTATAAACAAAGAGTAAGATGGGCTAGAGGAATGATAGAGGGATTTAGATCATCTCCTAAATTATACAAAACTAAAAGATTATCATCATTCTTTGTTTGCACGAATATGCTATTTCCACTTTTAGACTTTACTTATACCTTTATTTTTATACCAGCTTTAATATGCGATATAATAAGAATGGAATCAAACAATATAGTGGGACTATGGACACTTTTAGTTATACCTGTAGGAATAGTTCAGAATTTAATTATAGCTTATAAAAATAACTGTAAAATTGATATTTATTTTGTGTTTTATACTTTAACATATAGTTTTTTCAATCAATCAGCCAGTCTCGTAGGATATTTTAGTGAGATTAAAGGAGTTGCTAAAAAATGGTAAAAAAGTTAAATATGAAAGGAAAACAGAAAAAAATAGGGATATTAGCAATTTTTTTAGTATTATCATCGTTGTCATACGGAGCAGGAGAGGTTTATTTAAGTTCAAGATTTTATGATAAAAATGAAAAAAATATAGGATATGGACCAGGAAATAAAAAAACTAGATACGAATTGAATGGTTGGAGTGATACTTTTGAAGATCAATCAATAAAATTCAGACTTAGAGAATATAGAGGTGACGAAGAGGATTGGAGAGATGGTCACGATAATAAGTTTGAATATTATTTTCATCATGGTGGAATAGGGGAAACAAAAGTAAGACATAGTACACATTTAGAGTATAGAGATTATTTTAATAATAAATCTTATCTTATATCTGAAAGATTTAACTTTGCAAGATACTATCCTAAATATTTTGACTGGTTATTAGTATCTCCATTTTATACTTATACAGTATATTCAGATAGTAGTGCATCTTATCAAAATGATATAGGGATCTCTTTGGAATATGGAAAAGAATTTGAAACTTGGGATTATAGTGGTAGAATTATAGCTTCAAGACAATATTTTTCTGATAATGCTCAACCAAATAGAGCAGGATACCCAGATGAAAAATATAGCAATAATACAATGATATACATGGAATTTTACCTAACTAAAACATTCTACAAATATACATTCGAAAATAGTAAAGATTCTATCTCTTTAAAAACAGAATTTGGATTAGATCCATACGAATATAATAGAATAGCATATAGATGGAATTCCGTTTATACGCATCAGGCAGAAAGAGCAGTATATTCAACATATATGCTTCCTTATATTGAATATGAAAAATTTTTAGCAAAGGATTTAAGTTTGATATTATCTGTAGGTGCTGAATATAGAAACTGGAGAAGAGTAGAATATAACGATGTAGCAGATTGGACTTGGCAAGCACAGGCTTTAGCAGGAATAAAATATCAGTGGTAGGAGTTGAGAGAGAATGAAAAAAATCATAGGAATATTTTTTTTGGTAGTCTCATTAAGTTTATTTGCTGAAAGCCTAAATGTTGTATTTTTTAATACTTCAAATGGGAATGACTATATAGGTTTAGAAAAGGGAATCTTTGACGGACTAAAGAGAGCTAAGAAAGATTTTAATATAAATTTAGAGGTTATAGATGTAGATTTATCAATAGAAAATAAGATCCCTTTAGATAAAGTTTTGTCAACTAAACACTATGATTTAGTAATAACAGATACTAAAATGTATAATGAAGAGTTGATAAAATATGCAGATAAAAATTTGACTACAAGATTTATTCTTATAGATAGTAAAGTTGAAAAGGTATTTAATATAACAACTCTTATATTTGAATTAGAGAAGCCAGCTTATATGGCTGGGGTCATGGCGGCTCAGAAAACTACAGATAACATAGTTGGATTTGTAGGGATTAGAAAAAGTAATATAACAGATTATTATTTTTATAAGTTTAAACAAGGGGTAAAATCTATTAATCCTGATATTAAAATAATAGCTAAATATGTTGATGACAAAGTGAAAAAAGGGGAAAATCCATTTGAAAGCCCTTATTCAGGATATTTAATAGGTCAAGAATTAATAGATAAAGGTGCAGATGTAATATTTCATATGGCATCAAAAAGTGGACTTGGTGTAATAGAAGCTGCTTTTGAGACAGAGAATGTTAAAGTAATTGGAGCATCTTTTTATCAAGATTCATTATATGATGGAAAAGTTGTAGTAGCTTCTATTTATCCAGATGTAAGTTACTATATTTATACAATAATTAATACTATGAAAAATGATATGTCTACTCCTAACAAGTATAGAGTATCGCTAGAAAATGGTGCAATGATAAATACAGCTATACTTCCTGAAAATAAAAATTTCTCTGAGGGGGAAAAAAAATATCTTGGTAAAGTTCTAGATAGTTTACAAGAATTAGATTATTCAAATTAAAAATAAAAAAGGTTTAGAAATTAATAATTTCTAAACCTTTTTTATTTTTAAGATTAAGAATTAAATTAAGAACCAAAGCGTTAATTTAATTAGAATTAATGAAATTATAGATTTGCTTTAAATCGTTCCAGAAATCTATTGCAACTTGAGATTTTTTCCCTAAATTTTCTCTTGATTGTTTTGCAAAGCTAGGTTCATAAGTAATTAAAAGTTTCATATTTCCAGCGAAATCTAAAACTTCCCCTCTTTCATTTTGAAAATTTACCTCTCTATTCAGTAAAATTTCAGCAACACGATCACCTAAAGCTATTATAATTTTTGGATTAATAAGAGCAATTTGCATATCTAAAAGATCTTTTAAAGATGCTTGATCTTTTTCAAAATACTCTCTGAATTTCATCTCAGTTTTAGTTAGAGTTGTAATATAGTAAAGATCAGGATAAATTTCAGATGTATCACAAAGCTTTACTAAAAATTCCCCACTAGAACCAGGCTGAACACTTAAATTTTCATTGATAAAAAGATTGGAGTCATCTCCAATAAAAAGTATAGGAGCTTTTCTATTTCCACTACCTATAATAAATT
>CAMTJB010000057.1 GCA_947072715.1 uncultured Fusobacteriaceae bacterium
AATAAATAAATAAATAAATAAATAAATAAATAAATAAATAAATAAATAAATAAATTAGAAAAAAAAAAAAGAGACAAGTAATTAGCTAATAAAACTGCTTTACTTGTCTTTTTTATTATTATTTTATATATAATCATTATCTAATTAAATTTAATTTTATATTATTTTACTTTATTTTACATTATTCTATATTATAGAAATTTGACTGCCTTTTAAATCAATATCCAGATATGATATTTTGCCAAGATAAGAAATATTTGTTAAAACTTCTTTAATCTTAAAATGACTATCTTTAGGATAAAAAATAATAACTGTTGGTCCCGCTCCACTAAGACAAGTGGAATATGCGCCACACTCTCTCATCCTCTCTCTTATCTCAGTTAAGTGAGGAACTAATGGAAGTCTATATTGCTCATGCCACAGATCTTGTTCCATCATCTTGCCAGCAGTAAGAATATCTTTATTAAAAAGTGAGGCAAGCATAAGATTTGCAATTGAACTCCCTTTTATTGCCTCTTTATAGTCAACAGTTTCTGGTAATACTTCTCGACTTTTTTTTGTAGAAAGAGACCAATTAGGAATAACCACAGCTATAGAAATATTTGAAAAATCTATTTTCATAGCTAATACTTTTTCATTGAAGTTTCCAGAAACAATAAAACCACCAAGTATAGCAGGTGCTATATTATCAGGATGACCCTCTATCTCATTTGCAATATTAATTTTTTCTTCTAAAGACAAATTAAGGTTTCCAAAGAAGTTAGCAATTTCTATTCCAGCTACTATTGCAGAAGAGCTACTTCCTAATCCTCTTTCTAGTGGAATGTCACTAATCATTTTTATTCTATGAGGCTTTAAGCAAGGGAGTATTTTAAGAGCTGTTTTAATAATTAAATTATCTTCACCTATAGGAATACTTTCTCCCAAATTGTGTTCAATAATCCATTCATTACACTCTTCATATACTTCAATCTCTAAATAGAGAGCTAGTGCTAATCCAAATGAATCAAAGCCTGGTCCAAGATTTGCAGTTGTTGCGGGTACTTTTATTTTTATCATAAATTATCTCCTCTTTAATATATTATTTAACTCCTCTAAATTACTTACACAAGTAATATTGGTGTTAACTATATTAAGAGCAGTATCTATGTCTTTAAGTCCATTTCCTGTAAAAATAGAAACTACAGTCTCATCTTTTTTTATTTGATTAAGAGCAACTAGTTTTATAATACCTGCCAAAGAAGTTGCAGAGCCAGGCTCAACAAAAATTCCTTCTTTTAAAGCAAGTAATTTGTATGCTGAAAGAATATCTTCATCAGTAACAGATTCTATAATACCCTTAGACTCGTCTCTAGCTTGTAAAGCATATTCCCAACTAGCTGGATTTCCTATTTGAATTGCTGAAGCAACAGTAGTAGGATTCTTTACAGGAACACCAAGTACTATTGGAGAAGCTCCTTCAGCTTGGAATCCAAACATTCTAGGAAGTCCACTGTTATACTCTTTATCCCACTCTTTAAAACCTTTCCAATAGGCTGTTATATTTCCAGCATTTCCCACAGGAAGAGCAACTATATTTGGAGCATTACCAAGTTGTTCACAAATTTCAAAGGCAGCTGTTTTTTGACCTTGAATTCTATAGGGATTAATAGAGTTTACTAGAGTAATATTTTCCTTTTTAGCAATCTCTTTTACCATTTCAAGTGCATCATCGAAGTTACCGTCTACTTGGATTATTTCAGCCCCATACATAATAGCTTGAGCAAGTTTACCCATGGAAATTTTTCCTTTTGGTACGAGAACATAAGCTTTTAAGTTAGCTTTTGCAGCATATGCCGCAGCAGAGGCGGAAGTATTTCCTGTTGAAGCACAAATAATAGATTTACTACCCTCTTCAATAGCTTTAGCAACGGCCATAACCATCCCTCTATCTTTAAAAGATCCAGTAGGATTTAATCCTTCTAATTTACCATATAAATTTATACCTAAAATTTTAGATATATTTTCTAAAAAAATTAGAGGAGTATCTCCTTCAGATAATGATAGAGAGGGGGTATTCCCATTAATTGGTAGGTTTTTTTTGTATTTTTTTAATAATCCTTCTTTCATAATCATTCCTCCATTACTTCATATTTTGATTTTATAACAATAGTATTTTCAGAGCTTAGTCTATTTACTAAATTTTCCACTTGTTGTTTATTGATTTTAAGTGTAATTATAGTAATGCTTATCTCATTTTTTGAGTTAAAGTTTGTATTATCCTTTCATATTTAATTTCATTTTCCACAAGTATCTCATTAAATTTTAAAGTAGTGTCTCTACAATTTTTCAGAATAAATCTAAAGTAGTATTTTGAAAAAATTTGCAAATTAGATAGTTTTTTTGTTTCATTTATATAATTATTGAATAAATTTCCCGTGGTACCTAATTTAATGTTTTTAGCTATAGAAATAACATCACTTACTACGCTTATTGCGGTTGGAAATTCCCCGATTCCAGGTCCACAATATAGTGTTTCTCCTGAAGCAATTCCTTTGATAGATATAGCATTATTTTCATTATTAACATTTGATAAGGGGTGTCTATTTGGAATAAAAATAGGTCCAACTCTTAAATTGATACTACCATTTCTTTCTTCTGCAATTCCAATTAGCTTTATTGTATGATTTAATTTAGATGCCATATTAAAATCTTTTTGTTTTATGCTTCTGATACCTATGGTACATATCTCTTTAAAAGGTATACTCATTCCAAATGAAAGTCTTGCAAGTATAGCGAGTTTTTTTGCGGTATCGGTTCCATCTATATCGTTAATTGAATTTGATGTAGCAAATCCTAATTTTTGTGCGTCTACTAAAATCTCATTAAAAGTCTTTTTATCATTTTTCATTTGGGTAAGAATAAAGTTTGAGGTGCTATTTATTATCCCTGTTATCTTTTGAATTTTATCTGAAGAAAATCCATTAACAATAGTTTTTATAATTGGAATTACACCTGCCACAGTGGCTTCAAATAAAATATCACAACCATTTCTTTTTGCAACCTCAATTAATTCATTACCAAAATTAGATATAAGGTCTTTATTAGCAGTTACTACATGCTTTTTATTATTTAAAGCTTTAAGTATATATTCTTTTCCTGGATTGATATTTCCCATAACATCAATAATTATAGAAATATTATCATCATTTAAAATTTCATTGGGGTCAGTTGTAAAGGTGAAATTATTGTAATTATATTTTCTATTTTTATTTAAATCTCTGACTAAAACTTTAGAGATATTTATTTTATAACCTGTCATTTGACTTATTTTTTCAATATGTTCTTCCAAAATATAAATAACGCCACTTCCCACGACACCATAACCTAGTATTCCAACATTTAGTATTTTTTCCATTGTAACTCCCTTTTTAATTTTATGTAGATAAAATTCAAGTATTTGATGTAATAAAAAAGCTCGAGATATTAAATCCCGAGCTCCATTTTTATGGTTTGCTTGGGATCAATTCATTTTAAACATAAAATGAGTCTGTTCCCAAGATTAAAATTTTTAATCTAGTTCTTCAAACTCTCCCAAAGCGTAATAGTCGTTGTCATATTATTTAATTGTTTCTTTAAATTCATATAATTCTCCTATTAAAATTTTCTTATTAGAATGAATACTATCATATTATTGTATAGAATACAATGAATTATTTTTAAAATTTTATATATTAAGAAAAATTAAGAGAAATAGTAGGGATAACTAAAGCTAGATAAAGATAAAAAAAAGCTGTAGACATTGTCTACAGCTTAAATAATCAGTGCTATTTTACTAATTACTCTTCATCATCAAAGAAAAGAGCTAATTTATCTTTAGGAATAGGTTGCCCTATATATGACCCTATGATAAATACAATTATTGAAATCCCTATTACAGGAGCAATTTGATGCATTCCATAAGGTTTTATATCTTTAAAAAATAAAAATAAATATGTTGAGAATCCTACAATCATAGAAGCTAAAGCACCTGTTGCATTAGCTCTCTTCCAGTAAAGTCCAAAAATTATTGGACAGAAGAAGATAGCTTCTTGTGCAGCAAGGAACATTAAGTTCATTATAACTAATAGAGGTGGTGGATTCAGTGCTAAAATAAAGATGATAACACCCAAACATAATGAAGTCATAGTTGAAATTAATTTTATTTTCTTAGACTCAATAACTTTATCCTTTGCTACATATTTAATATAAAAATCTTTTATAATATTAGCAGATGACATAATTAATAAAGAGTCAACTGTAGACATTATTGCAGCTAAAGGACCAGCAATAAAGACTCCTGCAAGAATAGGATGTAAGTTAGCTATAGCCAAAATTGGTATAGCTTTATCCCCAATTTCAATATTAGGATCAATAGCAATTCCCATAACACCAATTAAGTGCATTCCTAGCATAAGGACTCCAACAACAGATGTACCAATTATCATGGCAGAATGCATAGATTTACTATCTTTGAATCCCATACATCTAATCGAAGTTCCAGGAAGACCTAGAATACCAATACCAACTAAAATCCAAAAAGAAAGAATAAATGGTAATGGTATTGCTCCTCCACTATCAGGAGTAAGGTAAGCAGGATTTTTTATCATAATTTCTTTCATGATATTTTCCATTCCTCCTCCTTTATTAAGAAGAGCGATAAAAAGAACAATCGTAGCAATTAGCATAACTATACCTTGAATAGCATCAGTTAAAGTAACTGCTCTAAAACCACCAAATGTTGTATATAAAACAACAACTACTGAGAATGTAATTAGACCTGCCATATATGAAAGGCCAGTAACGCTTTCAAAAAGCCTAGCCCCTCCTATAAATTGAACCACTACAGTTCCCACAGAAAAGAGAACAATAGAAAGTGAACCTAATATAACAACCCATTCATTTTGGTATCTAGCTCTTAAATAATCAGTAAGAGTTATTCCATTTATCTTTCTAGCAATTATAGCTAATTTTTTCCCTAAAATTCCAAGGGTTAAAAAAGCTGTAGGTGTTTGAATACAAGCAAGTAACACCCATCCAAGTCCAAGTTTATAGGCAACCCCAGGACCACCTATAAATGAAGAGGCACCAACGTAAGTAGCAATAACAGTCATGGCAAGAACCATTCCTCCCATACTTCTACTTCCCATAAAGTACTCTTGCATAAAATCAACATTATTATTGTTTTTTATTCTTCCTACTTTCCAAGCAATGAAAAGCATAAGAGTTAAGTATAAGAAAATAGGTATTAGTATCATGTATTTCTCCTTAATCCAAGTCTACATTTTTAAAAAATAGTTTAACAACAATTAGGACTAAGACATTAATAACAACGAGCCCTAAAACACATGAGTAGAAAAACCACTCAGGTAATCCAAATATAAATTTATACTTAGTTGGATCAGTGCCATATTTATAAGCAAAATAATACCACCAAACAAAATAAAACAAGTATAATAAAATCGTAAGCCATGCCTCAATATTAATTTGTCTATTTTTATTTTTCATTAGAACTCCTATTAAACTATTATAGAACAATCTCTTTCTATAGTATCTTCTTCTTTAAGAATTTTTGTAGCCATTTTTTGAGCTAAATTTTCTAATCTGCAGTAATTTTCAGCAGTAGGGTTTCCTTTAACTTCAATAGCATCACCAATAAGTTCTAAACCTGGTAAAGCGTCAACGAAAGCTTGGATACCTCTTACACCTCCACCACTCCACATCATGTTTCCAAAAATACCTACGTATTTATTTTTTAAACCGTAGTTTTGTAACTTGCTTAAGATTGGTTCAATTTTTGGATATACAGCATTGTTATGTGCACAAGAACCAATAAATAATCCTTGATATTTCCAAATTTCACTTATAATGAAAGAAGCATCAGTTTTTGAAGCATCAAACACTTTAATATTCTTAATTCCTTTAATAGATAATTCTCTAGCAAGAGCTTCAGCCATTTTAGCAGTGTTTCCGTACATTGAACCGTAAACAATAACAACTCCTGTATCGTTAGGGATAAAGTTTGCCCAGTCAGAATATAACTGAATTACTTTACCAATATCATTTCTCCAAAGAATACCGTGTGAAGGGCATATGAATTTTATCTCAAGAGAAGATAATTTTTTAATAGCTAAGTCAACTTGTACTCCAAATTTACCAACTATATTTGCATAATAACGTCTCATGCAAGATTCGTATTTAGAAAAATCAATTTCATCATCAAAGATTCCACCGTCGATAGCTCCAAAACTTCCAAAAGCATCGTTAGAGAAAAGGATTTTTTCAGTTAGGTCATAAGTAACCATTGATTCTGGCCAGTGAACCATAGGAACCATTGCGAAAGTTAATTTATGATGTCCTAAGTCAAGGATATCCCCTTCTTTTATTTCTTTAAATTTAGCAACGTCAAAAGCTGGGTAAAACGCTTGTAACATTCCTAAAGTTTTTTTATTTCCAATAACAGTTACATTAGGGAAAGCTCTCATAAGTCCTGCTATAGCACCTGAATGATCAGGCTCCATGTGATTAACTACAAGGTAGTCAAGGTCTTTACCTTGAAGAACTTTAAATATCTTTTCTAAATATTGTCCCTCACTTCCAAAGTCAACAGTGTCAATTACACATGTTTTTACGTCATTAATTAAATAAGAGTTATAAGTAACTCCATCTGGTAATGGCATATAGTTTTCAAATCTTTCTGT
>CAMTJB010000058.1 GCA_947072715.1 uncultured Fusobacteriaceae bacterium
ATTCAATATATAGTTACATAATCTATTTTTATTTATTCCAAATTCTTCAGTATCTTTTTGAAGTAGTTCCCACATATTTTCTGAAACAGTTACTCTTATTTTTTTCATGAACACTCCTAAATAATTAATTTTATTTTAAAGATTAGAAATAGTAAGCTAATAACTCTTTTTTAGTTATATTCTTCTTTTCTTCACCTGTTATATCTAAAACTATTTTACCATTATTTAACATAATAAGTCTATCTCCGTAATTAATTGCATCTTGAAGTTCATGAGTTATCATTAATGTTGCAATGTTATTATCTTTAACAATCTCTTGTGTTTTATCCATAATTATTTTAGAAATTTTTGGATCAAGTGCTGCAGTATGTTCATCTAATAATAAAAGTTTTGGTTTAGATAACACTGCCATTATAAGTGATAGACATTGTCTTTGTCCTCCAGATAAATTTCCTACTTTTGTATTTAGATGTTTTTCTAATCCTAAATCAAGATGAGATAAAAACTTAACATATTTTTCTCTTCTTGATTTATTTAATCCCCAAGTAAGATCAAAAGTTTTTCCTTTATTATCTGCCATAGATAGATTTTCATATATTGTCATAGATGGAGATGTTCCCATACTAGGGTTTTGGTATACTTTAGATATTATCTTATTTCTTCTGTGTTTATCTAGTTTTAGAATGCTCTTTCCATCTAATAGAATATCTCCACCAGAGACTTCCGTATTACCTATAATAGAGTTAAAAAATGTTGTTTTACCAGCGCCGTTTCCACCAATAATACTAACAAACTCTCCCTCTTTAACATGTAAATTAAGATCATCAAATATTATCTTTTTTTCTCCTAAATCATTTATGTAAT
Source organism: uncultured Fusobacteriaceae bacterium (assembly GCA_947072715.1). The sequence continues at coordinate 865 of CAMTJB010000058.1, forward strand.
GTTTTTTTAAATTTTTTATCTGCAACATGATTATCTACCTATCCTTATTTTTTCTAAATTTTCTTTTATTCCTATTATTAAAACTATTATAACTGCTGTTAATATTTTTAAGTCACTTGCTTGTAATCCTAAGTTAAGTGATAGTACTATAATAACTCTATATAGTATCGCACCTATTATTATCATTACTAGTGGAGATAACCATTTCAATTTATTACAAACTAATTCTCCTAAGATAATTGATGCTAATCCAATTATGATTATACCTACTCCCATTCCAACGTCTGCAAATCCTTGATATTGTGCAAATAATGCTCCTGATATTGCAATTAGGGAATTTCCTAAAGCTAAACCAACTATTTTTAATCTTTTTTCATTAACACCAAGTGAAATAACTAAGTTTTCATTATCTCCTAAAGCTCTTAATATAAAACCAAATTTAGTTTTAAAGAATAAAACCATTGCTGTAATTAAAAGTCCAACTATAAGAAGTAGAGTAAGTGTAGTTTTACTTTCTACTGTGGTATCTGAGAACATGTGAGTTACACTGAAAAGGTGAATATTTGATTTTCCCATAATTCTTAAATTTACACTATAAAGAGCTGTCATAACTAATATTCCTGAAAGTAAATTAGTTATTTTCAATTTTGTGTGTAATATACCTGTTACTGCTCCTGCAAGCGCTCCCCCTGCTGCTGCTGCTAGAAGTGCCATTGTTGGAGATACTCCCTTTACTAATAATATTGCTGCTATTGAACCACCTAATGGAAAAGTTCCATCTGCTGATAAATCTGGAAAATCTAATACCCTATATGTAATATATACTCCTAAAACCATTACTCCCAGTATTAAACTCTGTTCTAATATACTAAATAACATCCTACTCACTCCAATTTAATTTAATTTTATTTTTAATTTATTCTTATTATTTATTTTTTCTCTCTATAATTTTAGAAAGGTTATTTACTAGTAATTTTCAAGAATCTCTGAATCTATGTTGTAAAATTTAGCCACATCTTTATTTACAAGAATTGGGTAATCCGTTGGTGAAACTATTGGTAAATTAGAAATTGACTCACCATTTATCATCTTCACAATCATTTCACCAATCTTATTTCCAGAGTCTTTATAATTTACTCCTATTCCTGCAAGTGCTCCTAATCCTATATGACTTTCTCCTTCCATAGCAATTACTGGAACTCTTTTAGCTTTTGACTTAGAATAAATAACCGGTGCTGCTGAAGATGTTAAGTTGTCAGTTAATGTGTATAAAACATCAACTTTTGAAAGTACTGTATCTACAGCTGAAGGAACTTCATTCATAGCAGTTACTCCAATAGCCACAAGTTCTAATCCCCTTTCTTTAGTTAATTTTTTTAACTGCTGTATATTAGATTCTGAATTTTTCTCACTTGTGTTATATATAACTCCAACTCTTTTTGCATTAGGCAAAAATTTCTTAGTTAAATCTAATAACAATTTAGGTGGAGCAGCATCGCTTACTCCTATTACATTTACTTCATTTCCTAATCCAGCAGCATTTGGATCTGTTACCGCTCCAAATAAAATTGGAGTAGTCTTTGTTGCATTAAGTGCTGCTTGTGCTGTAGGTGTTGATATTGCTACGATGTAATCTTTATTATCCTTAGAAAATTTTTGCATTATAAGCTGTTGTACACTCATATCCCCTTGCGCTATTTGTGAATCAAATTCATAATCTATATTATTTTTCTTAAGCGTTTCTTCTACTCCGATTCTTACTGCGTCTAATGCTGGGTGCTCAACTATTTGTGATGATCCTATTTTATATGTTTTTCCAAAAGCTGTTGTTCCTAAAATTAATATTCCTGCTAATAGTATGCTAAATCTGTTTTTCATTTTGTGACCTCCAGTTATAATTTTTTAATATAATCGAGGTTTCCGGACTACCTCTTTCTATTATTTGACTTAAAATTTGTAAAAAAAAAAACTCTTGAATGTTATCCCAAGAGTTTTAAAAAACATAAAATGAATTATTGTTTAATTATCTTTTAGGATACAACTTCTTTATTTTTGCTACTACAAAGAGGTTCATATCCATAAGAGATATAAACCTTATCTAAAGTAATAGTAAAAATAATATGTAGCTGCTCCTCTAGTTATCATAATCCAATCATGCTCCTTCATCAATTTTAATTTTTTTCTTTACTGCTCTGTCAAATTTTACTTAGTATAGTCCTTTAAGATACTACTTGTCAAGTTTTTTTATTTTTTATTTTTCAGAAAGTAATTCTTTCCCTTTATTGTAATACTCTTCCATTATGTTCTTAGGCACCATATTTCCGCCAGTTGCCCATACAAGATGAGTGGCATTTTCCATAGATTTTATTTTTCTAGATTCTATGTATTTTTTACCTTGTTCTGTTGCTTCTAAAAATTCAATTCCTTTAAATCCAGCAAGTGCACTTGGCTCTAAAGCTATGTTTTCTAAATCTTTTAATTTAGTTAAATATTTATACATTCTTTCATCAGTTAGAGTATAAGAGCCACTAACGATATTCTCAACTATCTTTCCAACAAAACTTGAAGCTCTTCCTACTGCAAGTCCATCTGCTGCCGTTTTGTTGTCTATTCCAAAATCTTGTACAGAAACTTTATCATGATATCCAGTTGATAATCCTAATACCATACAAGGAGAGTGAGTTGGTTCTGCGAAGAAACAATGTGCGTTTTCTCCAAATACAGATTTCAATCCAAACATTACCCCTCCAGGTCCTCCACCTACACCACATGGTAAGTACACAAATAAAGGATGCTCTTTATCAACTACGATTCCTTGCTGATCAAATTGCTCTTTTACACGAAGGGCAGCTACTGTATATCCTAAAAATAATGTTTTTGAATTCTCATCATCAACAAAATGACAACTAGGATTTGCTTCTGCCTCTAAACGCCCTGCTTCAACAGCTTTACTATAATCATCATCATACTCTACAACTGTAACACCTTTACTTCTTAACATATCTTTCTTCCATTGTCTTGCATCTGCTGACATATGTACAGTAGTTTTAAAACCTAATTTAGCTCCCATTATTCCTATAGATAATCCAAGATTTCCAGTTGATCCAACTGCAATTGAATACTTAGAGAAAAGTTCTGTAAATTCAGGATTTGCAAGAATACTATAGTCATCTTCAATTGTAAATTTTCCACTTTTTAAAGCTATATTTTCTGCTAATTTTAAAACTTCATATATTCCACCTCTTGCTTTAATTGAACCTGATATAGGAAGGTGACTGTCACATTTTAAAATGATATTTCCCTTAACATCTTGTCCCATTCCTTCAGCAAGATATTCTTTAATTTTATCAAGAATAGCTATTGGAGATTCTATTATTCCATTTCTTTCTTTTGTTTCTGGAAATACAGTTTGAATGTATGAAGAAAATCTTTTTAATCTTTCAGCTGCATCTAAAATTTCATCCATATTTACTTTTGATGTTTTTAGGATTTCTTCACAATTTCCTAAGTTTTCATTTAACCAAAACGTTTCTTTTAATTCTACTAAATCCTCTATAATTGGAAATTCATTTTTCCACTCATTCATTGTTTTTCCTACTATCATCTCTTTCATTTTTTCCTCCATTAAATTATAATTTAATTTATTTAAGTGTAGCTTAACATGTCGAGTTCAAATATGTCAATAAAAAAATGAAGTACCAATTAATAAAATTAATCAATACTTCAATTAAACTAAAATTTAATTTTATTTTTTTCTTAAAAACTTGGTGGAGTGATAGCAAATATAACTTCAACTTCCTCATCAGAGTTATTAATCCATCTATGTTCTGTCAAAGATGGTATTCTAATACTGTCACCTTTTTCTAATAGATATGAAGTTGTTCCAACAATAATTTCTACTTTTCCCTTTATTAAATAAGCGACCTCTTCACCTTTATGACTTTCTATATGTTCACTAGAAAAATTTTTTGGAGGAATATACATCATACAAAATTCTATTTCTCCCTTTGTTGTAGGTGTTAATAAATCATATCTAATATCACCATTATTTACATTTCCTATTGTTTTTCTGGAATTAGATCTAACTACAAGATTCTGAGTTTCATCTTCATCTTCTTTAAAAAACATGAATAATGGAACATCTAAAGCTTTAGCTATTACTTTCAATGTATTTATAGATGGATTTACTAAATCACGCTCTATTTGACTTAGCATAGATGGAGTTATTCCTGTTTTATCTCCTAGCTCTTTCATTGTCATCTTTCTCATGTTTCTATAATTCTGTAATTTTTTTCCTAATTCTAATTCAAAAACATCTTTTTTCATTATTTTTACCTTTCTTAAATTTATTTATTTTACAATATTTTACTATATTGTATTAGAATTTAGCAAGAAGTATTAATTATCTCTACTAATTCTTTTACTGTATCTCTTAAATATTTTCCTTTTAAATACTCCATTTTGATATCTTCAAATACTAATTTTTTTATTTCATTTGGTGTTTCAATAAATAATTTTCCACAAATTTCAAAGTTATGATTTAGAGGAACTATTACTGGAACTTTAAATTGTTCCAATCCAAGAATTGGTTTTAAATATTTTTCTCCTCTTCCTTTAGTTATAATACTTATATCTAAGTTTGGATTTAATTCACATATTTTTTTTAAGGTAGTAACATTTAATTGAAAATCTGGACACCATACTTCCCCAGATACTAAAAAATTGATTTTTTTATCAATTTTTTTGATCTTCTCTACCTCTTCTAATGTTATTTCAATTCTTGAATAATTTTTAGGAAAACGATCTCTTTCTATTTTAGTTCCTGTTCCTATAAAACTTTCAAAGTTAATTCCAGCTAAATAAAGTTCTCTTAAATTCATTTTTTCCTCCAGTATTAAAATTATTATATATTTATGTTACAGCAAATATAATGTTATGTCTATAAAAAAAGTTAATATCTATAGTTTTTTTATAAACTATAGATATTAACTTCTATTTTTAATTCTAATTTAACTAATGCTTTTTCTCATCACAATTACAATCTTTTTTCTTCTCTTCTTTTTTATTCCAATTATGCTCTTCTTTTACTTCTTCAACAACTTTTTTTAATTTTGCAGCTATATTTTGATATTCAAATTTAAGACTAAGAGCTTCTAACTCTGTTTTTGATTTAGCATTTTCTAAATGTTTTCCAAATTTTTCTGCTCTAACTTTTCCAATCATTTCAGCTTTTTCAACTAACAAAGATATATCATCTTTTAAATCTTTTGATTTTTCTTTTAAAATTTGATAATTATATTTGGCATTTAAAGCACCTAGTTCCACTTTAGATTTCATATCTTCTAATTTTTTATCTGCTTTTTCTTTTTTTATCTGAGCTTTCATCTCTAATCTTTGTGATAATGCTTCCATATCTTTTTTTAATTCTTCATTTTCTTTTTTTAATTCTTCCCACTCTTTTTGAGTATAAAGTCCTACTTTTTCACCTTTTTCAGTTATTTTTTTATCAATTTCTTCTAACTTTGTAGCTAATTTTTTTAAATACTCATCCATTGTCCTAGCCTCCATTAAATATATTACTTACAAAGATATATTCTAAAAAAAAAGACATTATCCTTTAATTAATTTTATTAAGAAAGTAGAGCAATAATACTGTTTTTTAATAATAAAAATTTCTTATTTATTATTAAAATATTATAGGACTTTATTGAATTGAATAAA
>CAMTJB010000059.1 GCA_947072715.1 uncultured Fusobacteriaceae bacterium
CTGGAAGAAACTTAAGATTCGAAATAACTGTTACTGACGTTAGAGAAGCTACAGATGAAGAATTAGAGCACGGACATCCTCATTTCCACGGATTTGACGATGATATGTTAGAAGCTTAATTCTAAATCATACAATTAGATAATTAGTGATTAATTTTTAATATTTTAATCCTTTCAAGAAGCTCAACAATATTATTAACAATATTGTTGAGCTTCTTTCCAAAGGATTTTTATTTTTATAACATAATAAAGGAGAACATTAAAGATGAAAATAGCTTTAGGTGCTGACCACGGTGGTTATATTTTAAAGGACAAAATAAAATCTTTCTTATTAGAAAAAGGATATGAAGTAATAGATTTTGGTACTAACTCTGCTGATTCTGTAAACTACCCTGTTTATGGTAAAAAAGTTGCAGAAGCTGTTGTTAATAAAGAGGCTACTTATGGAATCGTAGTTTGTGGAACAGGAATTGGAATTTCAATTGCTGCTAACAGAGTTAAAGGAATCAGATGTGCTCTTTGCACTAATTCTACAATGGCAACTCTTACTAGAGAGCACAATGATGCTAATATGCTAGCACTTGGTGAAAGAATGGTTGGAGATATTTTAGCCTTAGATATAGTTGATACATTCCTTAAAACAGCTTTCCTTGGTGGAAGACATGCTACAAGAATAGCAATGATTGATGAAGCTTAATTATTTAACAAAAAATTTTTAATTGGAGGAATTATGTCTACTATTTTTACAAAGATTATAAATAAAGAGATACCTGCTACTATTATTTTTGAAAATGAAAAAGTTATTGCTTTCAAAGATATAAATCCTGTAGCTCCTATTCATATTTTAGTTGTACCTAAAAAGGAAATCCCTACATTAAACGATATATCTGTTGAAGATAAAGACCTTATTGGAGAAATATTTTTAGCAATTTCTAAAATTGCTAAAGATCTTGGAATAGCTGAAAATGGGTATAGAATTATATCAAATTGCAATAGTTATGGTGGACAAGAAGTATTCCATTTACACTATCACTTATTAGCTGGGGAACCTATTGGTCCAATGAGAAGTTAATAATTTCTTTTAATAAAAAAAGTTGTAGATTTTTTAAAAAATCTACAACTTTTTTTATTATCTTTATTTAGTCTTTTACAAGTTATTCCTTGCTTATAATTTTATTATAAATTATTTTTATCGTAAGGTTTTCCAGATGCAGATGGAGCTATTGCTTTTCCAACTACTCCTGCAAGTGCTAGTAAAGTTAAAATATAAGGAATCATTTGAATAAACTGAGGTGGTACAGTATTAAAGTATTGTTGCATTAATACTTGAGCCGCTTCTGCAAATCCAAACAATAAACTTGCAAATATTACCCCTTTCGGTTTCCATTTTCCAAATACTAAAGCCGCTAGAGCCATGAATCCTCTACCTGCTGACATCTCTTTTGTAAATTGAGCTAATGCTCCTAAAGATAAGTATGATCCACCTAATCCTGCTAAAGCACCTGATAACATTACTCCAATATATCTAATTTTATAGACGTCTATTCCTACAGTATCAGCTGCTAATGGATATTCTCCAACTGCTCTCATTCTTAATCCTGTAACTGTTTTATATAAGAAAAATCCTGATACACCTACAACTATATAAATTAAATATACAATTATTGATATTCCATTTATTGAGGGAGCAGCTTGTACAGTTGGTGTATTACTTGACTGATTAAATAAAATTCTTAACATAAAAACGGTAAATCCTGATGCAAATAAGTTTATTGCAACTCCTGATACAACCTGATTACCTTTATATCTTATACTTATAACACCATGAATCAATGCAAATAACGCTCCACTTACAATTCCACATAAAACACCTAAAATCCAACTACCTGTATAGTATGATCCTACTGCTGCAAAGAAAGCACTTAAAAGCATCATTCCTTCTAATCCAATATTTACTACTCCAGTTATTTCACAAAACATACCACCAATTGCAGTTATCATTATTGGGGCAGCCTGCCTTAATGTTGCCATTATTAAACTTATAATTATTGCGAACACTTGTTACTCCCCCTTTTTTTCCTTAATTACAAATCTAAACATATTTTCTGCTGCAATTAATAATATTATTATAGCTTGAATCATTATAACAATTTGACTCGGTATTGATGTATTAAATTGCATCGCTCTTCCACCTACTCTTAAAGCAGCAAAAAGAATAGCTGCTAATAAAGCTCCGAAAGGATTATTTTTTCCTAAAAGTGCTACTGATATTCCATCAAAACCTAAACTTGCTATTAGACCTTGTTTATAAGTAAATTGTCCTACTCCACCAAGAACTCTTTCTGCTCCTGCAATTCCTGCTAAAGCTCCTGATAATCCTAATGCTAAAGCCATTATTCTTTTAACATTTATTCCTGCATTTTCAGAAACAGTTACATTATTTCCTACTGATTTTATCTCATAACCAAAAACTGTTTTTTCAAATACAAACCACACTACAACTACTGCTATTAAAGCTAAAATAAATCCAAAGTTTAAAGCTTCGTTTGTAGAAGGTAGTAACTGCATCAATCTTGCTGATTCAAAAACTGCTGGTGTCTGTGGATTAGACCCACTAAGTCCACCCTCTTTAAGTGGATAATTAAGACAATACAATTCTATATTAATAGCTATATAGTTTAACATTATTGTGGATATAACCTCGTGAACTCCTAATCTAGCTTTTAAAACTCCTGCAATTCCTGCCCATATTAATCCTGCAGAAGCTGCAGCTATTATAATTACAAAAGGATTAGAAATTAAAGGATTTTTTACAAAAGCTCCTATAGCTGCTGCTGTTAATCCTGCTACAACCATCTGACCTTGAGCTCCTATATTAAACATTCCTGATTTAAATGCGAATAGTACTGCAAGTCCTGTAAAAATCATTGGAGTTGCTTCTAATAACGTTCTTGCTATTGCTTTTTCACTTGAAAATGCTCCTGTAAAAAGATAGTAATACGCTGTGATTGGATTTTCACCTAGATAAAGTATAATTCCAGCACCTATTAATAAAGCTATCATTACTGCTATTATTGGAATAATTATTCCTTCAATTTTCTTATTCACTTATTTTTCCACCTGCCATTAAGATTCCAATTTTTTCTTCGGTAGCTTCCTCTATAGAAAGTATTCCGCTTATTTTTCCAGCACACATTACAGCTATTCTATCAGATAAATTTAATATTTCTGTAAGTTCAGAAGATACAACCATAATAGCTTTTCCCTTCTTTTTCTCTTCTAGTATCATTTTATGAATAAATTCAATAGCTCCAATATCAACACCTCTTGTTGGTTGTGCTGCTATTATAAATACATTTTCTTTTTCAAGCTCTCTTGCTACGATTATTTTCTGTTGATTTCCTCCAGACAATTTTCCGAAGTTAAGTTTAGGATTTATTGGTCTAATATCATACTTCAGTATATATTTTTTTGCTTCACTCATAATCTTACTAAAATTTAAAAGTCCTAATCCTTTTTTATACCTAGACGTGTGTTGTCCTAAAGCAAAGTTTTCACTTATGTCAAACTCACAAATAGCAGCCCTTTTATGTCTATCCTCTGGAATGTGAGCAATTTTTTCATTAGATTGATTTATTTTCTTTTTATTTGTTAAATCATTTCCATTAAGAATATATTTTCCGCTCTCAATTCTACTAAGACCTGTTAAAGCTTCAATCAATTCAGTTTGTCCACTACCTTCAACTCCTGCAATTCCTAAAACTTCACCCTCTCTAATATTGAAAGAAACACCATCCACTTTTTTTATATCAAAATGATTGTTAACAACAATGTCACTTAATTCTACTATTACTTTCCCAATCTTTACTTCAGGCTTCTCTGTTGTAAATAGGACAGCTCTTCCTACCATGGCATTAGCTATTAACTCTTTTGTTGCTTCAGATGTTTTAAAATTAGCTACGTCTTTTCCTCTTCTTATTACAGTTATGTTATCAGATATATTTAACACTTCTTCTAATTTATGAGAGATAAAAATTATAGTTTTTCCTTCTTCAATTAAGTTATTTATAATTTTATATAACTCTCTTGTTTCTTGAGGTGTTAATACCGCTGTAGGCTCATCAAAAACTAATAAATTTGCACCTTTAAAAAGTATCTTTAGTATTTCTACTCTTTGTTGCATTCCTACTGATAAATCGCTTATATAAGCATTAGGATCTATCTCTAGTCCGTATCTTTTAGAAACTTCTCTAACATCCTCTTTAGCTTTTTCTAAATCTAGTAAACAACCTTTTTTAGGTTCAACACCTAATATCATATTCTCTGCTACAGTAAGTGTAGGTACAAGCATAAAGTGCTGATATACCATTCCTATTCCTAGTCTAGCTGCCTCACCTGGTCCATCAATAACAACGTTTGTTCCATTGTATACTATCTCTCCAGATGTTGGTTGATATAAACCATTTAAAATCTTCATAAGCGTAGATTTTCCAGCTCCATTCTCTCCAACTATTGCATGCTTTTCACCTTTCAAAATATTTAGATTGATACAATCATTGGCTACTACTTGACCACCGGCAAAAGTTTTCCTTATATTTTTCATGCTTAAAATATAATCACTCACAAAATCCCCCTCAATACTATTCTAAATTTTTTAATATTACAAAAGTTATATCATCAGATTGCTCTCTTGTATTTTTAAATTTATCTAATTCTTTTAATAGATTATTCTTTATAACTTCTACATTTTCAAATCTATTATCATAGATAATTTTTTTTAACCTGTCCATACCGAAAAGCTCTTTTTTCTCATTTTCACACTCTGTTATTCCATCAGTGTATAATACAACTATATCATTCTGATTTAATGTTGTTTTATCTTGAATATAGTTATACTCTTCTAAGAATCCAATAGCTAATCCTTTAACTGTTTTTAATTCGATTTTATCCTCTGTTGCATTATATATTATAATTGGATTATGCCCTGCATTAGAGTATGTTAACTCTTTTGTTTCATAATTAAATTTACAGTGCATTATTGTTATAAACATATCCTCATTTATATCTGGATATATTATCTTATTTAAATCTCTTAAATCTTTTCTTGGCTCTACACCTCTTGTGCATAAAGTTCTAAGAATTGCTCTTGCTAAAGCCATTAAGAATGCTGCTGGAACCCCTTTTCCACTAACATCCGCCATAGTTATTGAGAATGTTTCATTATTATATAAGTAATAGTCATAATAATCTCCACCTATCTCTTTGGCAGGACCAAAATAATTAGCAACCTGTAATCCTAATATATTTTTTACATCTTGAGGAATTATTTTCTTTTGAATTCTTGCAGCTAACTCCAACTCTTTAGATATTCTCTCTTTTATTAATAAGTCTGCATAGATCTTTGCATTATTAATAGCAATTGAAATTTGAATAACTAAAGCCGATATCATCTCTTGGTCAATATCTATTAGTTTTTCTTTATCTTCTATTACAAATATTACACCTAATTGCTTATCTTTTACAACAAGAGGCGACATTATAACAGTTTCATCATCAGAAACTCTAAATTGGTGCGACAACCCTTCATAAACTTTTTCATAATCTACAGTTGTATAGCTCTCTAATTCTATTGGGTCAAAATTTAGTTCCCCTCTAAATCTTACATTCCCTTTTACTTTTTGAAGCTTTAAATTCCCCTTTTCCCATAAATATAATGAAATTCTTTTGGCACCTGTTAATACAAAGTAAGCATCCAGTATAATTCCAACCGTTTTCTCTAACTCTATAACAGATAATACAGTTCTTGATAATGCGTTTAAATTAGAAAGATTTGAAACTTTTTTTTCTAGTGCTTGGTTCATATACTCTAGCATACTTGATTTCTTTATTAGTACATCATAAGTTATTTCTAACTCATTTCTATACTCTTTTAAACCTGAAAGAGAGTTTTCTAACTCATTTTTTTGCTTTTTCAACTCTTTATATAGCTGAGTATAATTATCTTTAATCTCACTAGGAAGATTCTCTATCTCACTATTATTACGAAAACTATCAATTATCTCTTTTATTAACCTTGTATTTCTTTTTTTTTCTAGTTTTATCCAGTAAAAACACAAAATAACAACAAGTAAAAGTAATATTAATTTCATTATTTTCTCCTATAGTTTTCCATTATTATAACTTATTTTCTATTTTTTTCATAGTAATAAGTTTAACTTTACTCTATATTGCCTGTATTTTTTATAGCTTTTGCTATATTTTTAGGAACTATTTTTTCCAATTCTTCTATTTTAGCATTAATTATTCCTTCATAATTTTTAAATTTTTTATAAAGTTCCTCTTTTCTCTTTTTGCCTATACCCTTTATTTTATCAAGTTCTGAAGATATTACTCTCTTACTTCTTAATTTTCTATGATATGTTACTCCAAATCTATGAGCTTCATCTCTTACCCTTTGAAATATTTTTATACTTTCGCTATCTTTGAAAAAATTATATGGTACACTCTCACCATATTTAAATATCTCCTCTTCACTTTTAGCAATACTAATTAGATCTATAAATTTTAAAATATA
>CAMTJB010000060.1 GCA_947072715.1 uncultured Fusobacteriaceae bacterium
CCTATTAATAAAAATATTTTATAAAAATAAATAAGAAAAACTATTGACAGTTTTAGATAAGTTTTGTATAATCTACAATAGCGAATAGATAAATTTATTCGTAAAAAATTTAATTTAATATGCGCTTTATAACGATGTCTGCATATTTATATAAACAAAAACTCCAAGGCGATTTTTTTTTTCGCCTTTTTTATTTGTAGTTTAAAATGTATTATTATGGAGGAGAGAGATAATGAAAATTGGTTTTGATAATGAAAAATATCTAGCGGAGCAATCAAAGTATATACTAGAGAGGGTTAATAATTACGATAAACTTTACCTTGAGTTTGGAGGTAAATTATTACAAGATCTTCATGCAAAGAGAGTTTTACCTGGATTTGATGAGAATGTAAAAATAAAGCTTCTTCATAAATTAAAAGAGAAAGTAGAGGTTATTATCTGTGTTTATGCAGGGGATATCGAAAGAAATAAGATCAGAGGAGACTTTGGTATAACTTATGATATGGATGTTTTAAGATTAATAGATGAGTTAAGAGGATATGAGTTAGAGGTTAACAGTGTTGTAATTACTAGATATGACAACCAACCTGCTACAAATGTTTTTATTAACAAATTAGAGCACAGAGGAATAAAAGTATATAAGCATAAATCAACAAAAGGATATCCTACAGATGTAGATACTATAGTAAGTGATGAAGGTTACGGAGCTAACCCTTATGTAGAAACAACAAAGCCAATAGTTGTAGTTACAGCACCAGGACCTGGAAGTGGAAAATTAGGAACTTGTTTAAGCCAGTTATATCATGATTTTAGACAAGGTAGAATCTCTGGATACTCTAAATTTGAAACTTTCCCAGTATGGAACGTACCTTTAAAGCACCCATTAAATATAGCTTATGAGGCAGCAACTGTAGATTTAAAAGATATAAATATGATCGATCCATTCCACTTAGAGGCTTATGGAGAGGTTGCAATAAACTACAATAGAGATATAGAAGCTTTCCCACTTTTAAGAAGAATAATTGAAAAAATTACAGGGAAAGAATCATCATATAAATCTCCAACAGATATGGGAGTAAATAGAGTAGGATACGGAATAACTAATGATGCTATCGTAAGAGAAGCTTCAGAGCAAGAGATAATCAGAAGATACTTTAAAACAAGATGTGAATACAAAAAAGGTTACATTGATAAAGAAGCATTAAACATTTCAAAACGTATAATGGAAGATGTAAACTTAAAAGAAACAGATAGAAAAGTTGTTGAAATAGCTCGTCAAACATTAGAAAGAGTTAAAGAAGAAAACTGTAAATGTGATGGAATCAATTCAACTCTAGCATTAGAGTTACCAAATGGTCATATTGTTACAGGAAAGCATTCTGAAATTATGGATGCCCCTTCAGCAGCAATATTAAATGCTATAAAATACTTAGCACATTTAGATGATGATTTACATATATTATCACCAATTATTTTAAATCCAATTTTAAAACTTAAATCAGTAACATTAAAAAATAGAATAACATCACTTGATTGTGAAGATATATTAATAACATTAAGTATCTGTGCAGCAACAAATCCAGCAGTTCAATTAGCTATGGATAAGTTATCTTTACTTAAAGGTGGACAAGCTCATTCAACAACTATTTTAGGTAAGAATGATGAGCAGATATTCAGAAAGTTAGGGATAGATGTAACATGTGATCCTGAATTCCCTACTGAGAACTTATATTACAATGAGTAAGAGTAAGAGTAAGATTTAGAAAATTCCACAAAAATCGTGCTACCACCCTTGCGTTGGTGTACTTCGTACAATGCACTTGGGATTATCGCAATGATTTTCTTAGGAAATTTCTAAATCCCTAGGATTTGGGGATTTAGAAAATAAGATGGATATAATAAAAAATCTTGTAGTTTAATTGCTACAAGATTTTTTATTTTTTGATTAGTTATTAAATTATTTGTTAGAGATTTTTTGCATCTTTGCTTCTTTTTAGTGTTTCTATTTCAGAGATACAGTGGCAATATCCATTTGGATTTTTTATTAGATAGTCTTGGTGATAATCTTCTGCAATATAGAAATTTTCAAGGGGAAGAATTTCAGTAACTATTTTTGATGAATAGTTTTTTTGAATTTCATTTTTGAAAGATTCAATAGTACTCTTGTATGAGTTATTTTCTGTTAAGTAGTATATACCTGTTCTGTATTGTGATCCAATATCATTTCCTTGTCTATTTATAACAGTTGGATCTATAAGCTCAAAAAAATGATGTAAAAGTTTATTTAGAGGAAGAATAGTTTCATCAAATGTAACTTTTACAGCCTCTGTTGAAAAAGTTTTACCTGTGCAAACCATTTCATAAGTTGGGTTAGTAACAGAGCTGTTAGCATATCCAACTTCAGTATCAATAACACCATTTAAATTTTGGAAATAGCTTTCTACTCCCCAAAAACATCCACCAGCTAAAAAAATAACTCCCATGTATATCCTCCTATAAAATTATATTTGTTCTGGTCTTAAAGTTTTTCTTAATTTTAAGAAGCTATCAAGTCTTTCCTCAGATGAGTTTATAATTAACTCTTCTGGTAAATCAACTGCTCCAATTATTTTTTCCACTTCATCAAAAATACCAATTTGAAGTGAGAAATGTGAGTCAGAACCAAATGAAACGAAACACCCTTCTTTTTTTGCAAGTTCAGCAAGTTTTAAGCAATTAGGTGCAGAACCTTTTCTTGGACCTGGAGATAATAATGATGTATTGTTAAGCTCAATAGCAATATTGCACTCTTTAGCAACTTTAACAACTTCTTCATAATTAACAGGAAACTTTGGATTTCCCAAATGAACTACAACGTCAATCTTTTGAGATCTCATCAGATTAATAATGGCTCTAGTATTTCTAGCTTCATCTAAAGTCTCACCGTATTGAGGAACATCATGGAATCCACCAATAATAATGTCCATTACTCTAAATATTTGTTGATTTATATCAATATTAGCATTTTCATCTAAAATATTAGTTTCGACCCCTTTTAAAATACGAACTCCATCTACATATCTAGGGATAACATCCATATTAGCAAGTCCCCACCAATGAGGACTATCTTGTAAGGCAGGACCATGATTTGTAATAGCTATAGTTGTCATTCCTTTATTTTTAGCAGAGCTTATATTTTCTTCTAATGTACTGTAAGCATGTGGATTTACATTTGTGTGAATGTGTAAGTCAATTTTATAATTCATAGGACCACCTCTTTAAATTTAATAGTTTTATAATTTATTCTTTTTAAATTAATATTATCTTGCTAAAGAATAGAAAGATTTTAATAATTCTTTTAAGTCATAGATATCTTCTGTACCTGCAGTCTCTCTTATTGAGTGCATAGATAGCATTGGAATTCCAAGGTCTACTGTAGAGATATCTAAGTGACCAATAGATATAGGACCTAATGTAGACCCTCCTCTCTCGTCAGAGTGATTAACAAACTCTTGAATTTTAAGATTATTTTCTTTAGCTAAAGCTTTTATAATTGAGCTTGAAAAAGCATCTGTAGAATATGATTTATTAGCACTATGTTTTATTACTACTCCATTATTAAGTTTAGGTTTGTTAGTAATATCAGTTTTTCCAGTTTTAGCTGGGTGAATTGCATGTGCTCCATCAACTGAAATTGCAAATGAATTGTATATAGATTGATAGAAATCTTCTTTTGATTTACCAAGAGCCAAAGATAATCTTTCTAA
This sequence comes from uncultured Fusobacteriaceae bacterium, assembly GCA_947072715.1. The sequence goes on from CAMTJB010000060.1 coordinate 3,747, forward strand.
TATATTTAGCATTAGGTTACTATCTGCACCTTGAGTTGATCTAGATCCACACTCTTCATTATCAAAGCATCCTAAGATATTAATTCCATTTGTGGAAGTATTTTCTAAAAGTCCAAATAATCCAGCGTAAGTAGAAGCTAAGTTATCAATTTTTGGACTATTAATAAATTCATTATTGTTACCAAAAACAATCCCTTTTGAAATATCATAAAGGAACAGTTCTGAATCTAGAATATCATCTTTATGAATATTAGAGTTATTTGTTATTAACTCAAAAAGTAAATCATTTTGATTTATATTAGAGTTTATAAGAGATACTAGAGGGAGCATATCGTTTTGTTTAGTTAATTTTAACCCTTCATTAACCTCTCTATTTTGATGAATAGCAACATTAGGAATAACAAGAAGTGGTCTATCAATATCAAATAAAATTGTTTTAGGTTTTAAAATAGATTCACCTTTAACAAGGACTCTACCAGCTATAGAAAGCGGTCTATCTAACCATGTATTAAGGATTGGTCCCCCATAAACTTCAGTATTAAATCTGATATATGAATTTTCAACTGTAGAAACTGGATTTGGTTTTATTTTAAATCCTGGAGTATCTGTATGATTCATTGTAATTTTAAAGAACAAATCTTTTAAACTATTAGGAATAGATAAGGCGATTAAAGCTGAATCTCCTCTCTTTATATAGTAATTAGCACCTAAAGATATATTCCATTGCTCATTAAGCTTTAATTCTTGATAATTCTTTTCTTTTAATTGATCTTCTAGTAACTTAACCGTATGAAAAACTGATTTACTTTTATGAGTAAATTCTAAAAAGTTCTCTACAAATTGCTTTTTCATAAAAACTCCTTTAATATTTTATAGTACATCGGTATTTTTTATAAAATTAAAAATTAATTTTAAAACGTAAGTTGGTCATAGATATTTTTAGTAAGATTAGTAACTGATAAACCTGCCAATCGAATATTGGTAAAGTCTTCTATCTCACTAAAAAGATTTTCAAACAGATCATAGAGAATAACTCTATCATTTGTATGTCTATTTAGAGAAGTTGATCTAGTAATTAGAGTAAAATCACTATATTTTAATTTAAGAATAAGTGTTTTTGCATAAAACTTCTCTTCTACTAGTTTATCATATACCTTTTGGAAAACATCGTCAAGCTCTCTTCTTACATCCTCTTCTGTGGAAAGGGGAAATCTATAAGTATTTTCTGTACCGATAGAGTGTGCTTTTCTCTCATTTTCCACTTCGCTATCATCTATTCCTCTAGAGTAATAATAGAGTAATTGAGCTCTTGAAGATGAATATTTTTTTTCTAGTTGGAAATAAGGTATATGATGAATGTCTTTTACTTTTTCAATTCCATCTTTTAAAAGTTCAACTTCCAATTTTTTTCCAACACCTGGAAGTTGTCTAATAGATCTATCTTCCATATATTTTACAAACTCTTCACTATTATTAAAAATGTAGATTCCACTTGGTTTGTTAATATCACTAGCTATTTTAGCACTTAGTTTATTATATCCTATTCCTATGGAACATGTTAAACCTGTTATTTCTTTTAATCTCTCTTTAAATTTATTTGCAAAATAAAGTTTTGAAGGATATTTCTCAATGATTCCAGTTAAATCTAAATAACCTTCATCTAAAGAGATAAATTCAACTTTATCTGTAATTTTTTTTACTAATTCCTGTATAGTTTCAGAGACTTTGAAATAAAGATCTTTATTAACAGGAACAACTTTTAAGTTAGGACATAATTTTTTAGCTAAGAATACAGGCATGGCAGATTTAACACCAAATTTCCTAGCACTATAACTAGCTGTACAAATAACTCCTTCTCCTACGACAAAAGGAACGTCTTTTAACTTCGGATTTTCTCTCATTTCAACAGAGGCAAAATACGCGTCCATATCATAATGGAGTATAATTCTCTTCACTTCATCACCTCCTTATTTGTAAGGGATTATACTCTTAACACTTATATATATTATATCAGTTTTTTGATTTAATTAAACAAATAACTGAGGAAATAGATAGATTAATTTAGATATCTTTTAATGAGAAAAATAAAAAAATAAAAAAGATTGTTATTATAGGGCAAGTAAATATATAATAAGGAATCAGTAATTAAAATAAAAAAAATTAACTATACATTTTTTTTACTTAGGAGGATATTGTATGAAAAAGATATATTTTATTATTATGTCACTATTTTTATTTATGGGATGCTCGGTAACAGTTATACGAACAAAAAATGAAGTTATTCAATCTTCCAATGTTTTAGCTGCTAGAGTTGATAAAATAGAAGGTAGAGAAATTTTTCTTGAATTAGAAAATAAAACTAATAATATTGTTGAGGTAAAATTAAGGGAATCTACTTTAAATGATAGTGAAATTTTAGATATTAACAAAATGCAAATTAATGATTCAGAAAGATCCAATAGTTATAACGACTATAATAATTATAATAACAATTATTATAGACGGAATAAAGATTTTAAAAAACATAGAGACGATTATTATTACTATAATCCTATGCCAGTTATAGTTCAAGCAAGACCATTAATAGATGAGAAAATAAATGATATGATTCTTAATCCTGGAGAAAGAGTAACTATTAAAATTGGAAGTAGGAATCTTAGGTTACCAATGAAAGTTATACTAAAGTATGCTATGAATGATAAAATAGGTTTTATTTCTGTTAATGTAGAGGGG
>CAMTJB010000061.1 GCA_947072715.1 uncultured Fusobacteriaceae bacterium
AAAATGACTTCTAGTTCAAACTTTGGAAATGTATTTAGTGTGCTTATTGCCAGTGCCTTTTTACCTTTTTTACCAATGTTACCCGTACATTTATTAATTCAAAATCTATTTTATGATTTCTCTCAAGTCTCAATTCCTTGGGATAAAATGGACAAAGAATATCTAGAAAAGCCTAAAAAATGGGTTTCTAGTGATTTAAGAAGATTTATGCTATGGATAGGTCCCCTTAGTTCTGTTTTTGATATTGCAACCTTTGCTCTTATGTGGTATGTATTTAAAGCTAATAGTTTAGATACTCAATCTTTATTCCAAACAGGTTGGTTTGTAGAAGGATTATTAACACAAACTTTAATAGTACATATGATTAGAACAGAAAAAATACCATTTATTCAATCTAGAGCTTCTGGCTCTGTAATTGCCCTAACATCATTCATTATTTTACTTGGAATAATTACTCCATATACAATTTTTGGTCAGATGATAGGCTTTGTTCCATTGCCACTAATGTATTTTCCTTGGTTAGCTCTAATTTTACTTGGATATTTTGCCTTAACTTTATTAGTGAAATCTATTTATATAAAGAAATTTAAAACATGGTTATAATATAAAAAATTTTAGTTTAAACAATTTAAATAATTTAAATTATATTAAACTTTATTTATCTTAGCTTATATGTTAAAATATAAGCTAAGAATAATTATTTTAGGAGGATATTTTTGAGAAAACAAAATACAGAGTTATTAGTAAAGGCTCCCAATGAACTTATGAAGTTTCTAATTGAGAATCTGCCTTCTCATAACAGAAATAACATAAAAACTTTATTGTCAAAACAGCATATTTCAGTAAATGAACAAACTATTACACAATTTAATCACCCATTAAAACCTAATGATCAAGTTTCTATAAACTGGTCTAAATCTAGAGACTCAGTTACTATAAGAGGATCTAAAGGTGTTAAAATTATATTTGAAGATGATTATATTGTTGTAGTTGAAAAAGATTCAGGTCTTCTTTCTATGGCTACTGATAAAGAAAGAGAAAAAACAGCATATTCAATACTTAAAGAACATGTTAAAGCTAAAGATTTTATGAACAAAATCTTTATAGTTCATAGATTAGATAGAGAAACTTCTGGAGTTATGATTTTTGCTAAATCAGAAGAAATTCAACAAAAACTACAAGCTAATTGGTATGAAATAGTAACAGAAAGAAAATACTTAGCAGTTGCTGAAGGTGTTTTAGAAAAGAAAGAAGGAATTATTGAATCTTATTTAAAAGAGAATAATGCCCTAGTTACTTTCTCAAGCAAATCTGATACTAATGGTGGAAAATTAGCTATTACAAAATATAAAGTTCTTAAAGCCTCTAGAACTCACTCTCTTGTAGAAGTTGATATTCATACTGGAAGAAAAAATCAGATTAGAGTTCACTTAAGTTCTCTTGGTCACCCTATTGTTGGAGATAAAAAATATGGTGCTAGAGGTAAGAACTTCTTAGGACGTTTAGGACTTCACGCTAGTACAATAAGATTTAAGCATCCTATAACAGGGGAAGAGATGCTTTTTGAAGCACCTATGCCTACTGTTTTTAGAAAATTATAATTAAAATAAAAACTCACTTACCTTTCTTTATGAATTAAGTGAGTTTTTTATTTTAAATATTTTTATTTTAAATATTTTTCTATAAATTATAATCAATTAGTATTTTTTTATTAGTTCTAAGAATTCTTCTCCATACTTATTGAATTTAACTTCTCCTACTCCATTTATATCTAACATCTCTATTTTTGTTTTTGGAATAAATATAGCAAACTCTTTAAGAGTTTTATCAGGAAAAATCATATATGGAGGTAACTTATATTTTTGTGACATCTCTTGTCTAAGTAAACGTAATTTTTCAAATAGCTCTTCATTCACTTTTGAATCAACTTGAATATGTTTTACAACTTTACTTACTTTTCTTTTTAACTCTGATTCTGATTTTATAAATTCATATGCCTTTTTTGTCAAAGTTAAAACAGGAAACTGCCCTGGTGTTACAGCTAAATAGCCATCTCCAATAAGAAAATCTATTAACATTCTTATCTCTTCAATTTTATAGCTTTTAAGCATTCCATAAGTTGATGCACTATTTAAGCCAAATTGTAAAACTTGTTTATTGCTCGATCCTTTTAAAACTAAAGATATTGTACTTGCACCATATCTCTCCTTTGTCCTTCCAATACAAGAGATTATTATCTTAGCTTCTCTTGTTACATCCTCTTCATCTCTTTCATCCAAACATACACTACAATTTTGACAATCTTCTATCTTATCATCCCCAAAATATTCAAGAACATGCGAACGCAAACAACTAGTTGTCCTACAATAATTTTCTAGAGCCTGAAGTTTGTCATACTTTATTTTTTTTATAGCTTCTGTTGTATATTCATTACCATTATCAATAAACATTCTTTGAAGTAAAACATCCTTAGCTGCATAAATTAAAATGCACTCAGAAGGTAAGCCATCTCTTCCTGCTCTTCCTGCTTCTTGATAGTAGCTTTCTAAATCTTTTGGCATATTATTATGAATAACCCATCTAACATTTGACTTATCAATTCCCATTCCAAAAGCATTTGTAGCTACAACTATATCCACTCTATCATATAAAAAATCATCCTGGTTTTTTGTTCTTTCTTTATCTGAAAGTCCTGCATGGTACATTCCTACTTTATATTTTTTAGAAAGCTCTTTTTGAATAGATTCACACTCTTTTCTCGTTGCTACATATATAATCCCTATCTCTCCCTGATGTTTCTCTATGAACTCTTTTATATACTTCATATTATCTATATTTCTAATTACAGAAAATGTTAAGTTAGGTCTATCAAATCCATTTTGAAATACATTAGCTTTTACTTTTAGAGTTTTTATTATATCCTCTTTTACTTTAGGTGTGGCTGTTGCTGTAAAAGCTGTAACTATAGGTCTTGTTGGTAAAGACTCTATAAAAGGAGCTATATTCAAATAACTAGGTCTAAAATCATGTCCCCATTGAGATATACAATGAGCCTCATCTATAGCAACTTGAGATACCTTTGTCTTTGAAATAATAGACAAGAAAAATTCATTATCTAATCTTTCTGGAGCAACATAAATTATCTTATAGAACCCTTTTAATATATTGCTACTTATCTCTTTAAATTCCTTCGAAGTCAAACTACTATTTATGTATGTTGAACTTATTCCATAGTCATTTAAGTTGTCAACTTGATCTTTCATTAAAGATATAAGAGGAGATATTACTAAAGTAACCCCTGGCAATAGTATCCCTGGTACCTGATAGCAAATCGATTTTCCTCCACCTGTTGGTAATATCCCTATTGTATCGCAATTATTTAATATACTTTCTACAATTTCATCTTGCCCTTTTCTAAAATTATCATATCCAAAATATTTTTTTAATATTTCTTTAGCTTTTTCTAACATTAATTTTACCTCATTTATCTCATATTTTTTTCTTTAAACATATTTATTTTTTCTTTACTATATTATACCTTAATTTCTATATAAATAAAATTTATTAAATTTTATTTATATTTTTTAATAATCTCTTTAATTTTTTCTTGAGAATGATATAATAACTTACGTATTGTTTATAAAACAAATATTTTTATTTTAGTGGAGGCAAATTTATGGAATTAAAATCAATAACAGTTACGAACTGGAAATCTATTACTCATACTAAAATCCTTTATAAAAATCTTTTAATATTTATAGGAGCTAATAACTCTGGAAAATCTTCCCTTATGTCTGCTCTTATTTTTTTTGTTAATCCCATTAATTTTACAAAAGATTGCCTAAACAATCCTAATTTACCCTTCAAAATATCTCTAGAATTTATTTCTGATAATAATACTTTATCTGAATTAATTATAGAAAAAGAAACTAATAACGATGTCCTTATTTTTAAACTTAATCGTACTGGTAGTGACGAAATAATTACCTATGAAGAGTATCATCATATTCTTGGTAATCTTACAATTTTAGAGATTTCAACTTATTCAAAAGTTCCAAGAGATAATGCTAGTTTATTTATAAAAAAATTAATTCATTATTTAGAAACAAATTATTCCCATCTTGATGTTTCTCATGACTTTTTAAAGGAAAAAAACTTAAGTCTAGAAAATATTTTTATAAATAAATCTAATTCTAGACATATTATTTTTGAAGCAATTAAATATTTTAACAATTTCCTTCAAAATAATAATATTGAAGCAGTTAATAAAATCTTTATTTTCCTAGAAAATCCTGAAATATTCTTAAATCCACAAGAAGAAAGAGAATTCTATGACACCCTTATTAAACTTTCTAATTTAGGTGTATACATTGTAATTGAGACTCATTCAAGTAGATTTGTTGGGTTAAAGCAATATCCTTCTATAACCATTGCACAACTACAAAGAAACCAAAGTGATTTTTTTCAATTTAAAGGGAAGTTATTTTCAGGAGATGAAATTAAAAATTTCAATATGAACTATTGGATAAATACCGACCGTGGAGAACTTTTTTTTGCTAAAAAAGTTATTTTAGTCGAAGGTCAAACTGATAAAATGGTACTTAGCTACATTGCAAAACTTTTAAAAATATTTAGATATGATTATACTATTGTAGAGTGTGGAAGCAAAAGTTTAATTCCACAATTTTCTAAATTGTGCAATAGTTTTAGAATACCCTATGTGGCAGTTTATGATAAAGATAATCATACTTGGAGGACTGAAGTAGAAATAGAAAATTCTAATCATAAAAACAGACAAATTCAAAGTGGTATTGACTATAAAATCGGAAAATATGTTGAATTTTTTAATGATATTGAAGAAGAGATGTATGCTACAAATAGAGAAAGAAAATCTTATAGAAATAAACCATTTAATGCTTTAAAAACTGTAATGGAAGAAGATTTTAAACTCACTCCTAACTTAGAGCATAAAATAAGAAAAATTTGGGAATAAGAGGTGATATTTTGTCTTACAAAGATAATTTTTTATATAAAGCTATTAAGCCTAATATAAAAATTTCTACTTTTGCTGGTATTTTTAAGTCTATAGAATCTTTAGTTGATGTTTTTTTACCATTTATAATGGCTAAAATAATAGATAATGGAGTTGCTCAACAAAATACTCAATATCTTTTAAAAACTGGAATATTTATGTTTATCCTAATAACAATAGGATATGCTTCCTCTATTGCTTGTAGCTACTATTCTGTTAAAGGATCCCAAAATTTAGGTGCTGATCTTAGAGAGTCAGTTTTTGAAAAAATACAATTTTTTACTTTTAATCAACTAAATAACTTTTCACAAGCTTCTTTAATTACCAGAGCTACAAAAAATATTGATCAAATCGTTATTCTATATATGATGAGTACTAGAGTCCTTCTTAGAGTCATTGTCACAATTATTGGTTCAATTATTATGGCTTTATATATTAATGCTCAATTATCACTTATTTTCTTATCTTTTTTGCCCCTTTGTATTTTTTTAATTTATTTTTATATGAAGAAATCGATACTTTTATTTGGTAAAGTTCAGAAAAAATTAGATAAAGTATCGCAAGTTATAAAAGAAAATCTTTCTGGAATAAGAGTTGTTCGTGCCCTTGCGAAAGAGGAAATAGAAAAAGATAAATTTGATACTTCAAATATTTCTTTTACTAATGAAGCTATAATTGCTGAGAATATTATGGCTTCGAAAATTCCCTTTATAACTCTTATTACGAATATTGCTGTAGTTGCTGTTTTATGGTTTGGAGGAATAAAAGTTAATTACGGCTCTATCCAAATAGGAGAAGTTATAGCTCTTATTAATTATCTTACTATGATTATTTTTTTACTTACACCTTTATCATTTTTGTTTACTTTAGGAAGCAAAGCTATTGTTTCTTATAAGAGATTACATGAAATTTTTCAGTTAGATTGCTCCTCTGGCCTTCAAGATAATATTTTTCAATCTCATGAAACCTTTATCCCTAATGAAAATATTGGTAATCCAATTATTGAATTTAAAAATGTAAGTTTCTCTTACACTGGAAAAACTCCATATATTTTAGATAATATTAATTTGAAAATAAATAGAGGGGAAACTATTTCAATTGTAGGTGGAATCGGTTCTGGCAAGAGTACTCTTATCTCTCTTATACCTAGATTTTATAATGTATTAGAAGGTGAAATTTTAGTTGATAATATCAATGTAAATGATTATAATCTTTTTGAACTTAGGAAAAAAATTGGTATAGTTATGCAAAAATCATTTTTATTTACGGGTACTATTGAACAAAATGTTAGATGGGGAAGACGTGAAGCTTGTGATGACGAAGTTATTGAATCATTAGAAATAGCTATGGCTGAAAATTTTATATCTACTCTTCCTAAAAAATATAAAAATATAATTACAAAAGGTGGAAATAACTTTTCTGGTGGTCAAAAACAGAGA
>CAMTJB010000062.1 GCA_947072715.1 uncultured Fusobacteriaceae bacterium
TTAAAGGTGCAGAGAAGAAAAGAGTTACTTGGGAAGGAATTGCTGTTTGGCCTCATTTAGGACATACTTTTAAATCCCTTAAAAACATTGGAGTTATAATGACTGGTTCTGCTTACCCTGGACTTTGGAACTTAGAATATACTCCTGGAGATATGCTTTCCATGGCTGAAGCTTATACTAGAATTTATATTAATACTTGTCTTGAAAATAGAGCAAAGGTCTTAACTGATGTTGTTACTACTGGAAAATCAGATGGAGTTTTATATCACTTAAATAGAAGTTGTAAACTTATGAGTTTCCTTAATGCTGATACTGCTGAGATAATACAGAAGAAAACAGGATTACCATTTACTAGTTTTGACGGTGACCAAACTGATCCTAGAAATTTTGCACCTGCTCAATTTGATACTCGTGTACAAGCTTTAGATGAAATAATGGATAAAAAAAATTAATCGGAGGTAAATATTATGGAAGCTAATTTAAAAAAATATACAGATTTATTTGAATATATTCTACAAAACCCTAGAGAAGCAATTGAAAATCATAAAAAAACTACTGGAAAAGGAGCAGTTGGTGTTTTACCTATATATGCCCCTGAAGAATTAATAGATGCTGCTGGGTATTTACCAGTGGGAATTTGGGGTGGTGAAAAAGCTATATCTAAGTCTAGAAGTCATTTTCCTCCATTTGCATGTTCAATTGTACAAGCTATAAAAGAATTTGAACTAGAAGGAGCTTACGATATCTTAGATGCGGTTATTATGTCAGTTCCTTGTGATACTTTAAAATGTTATAGCCAAAAATGGACTGGAAAAGCTACTCCAATAATTTTTACTCATCCTCAAAACAGAAAATTAGAAGTAGCAAATCAATTTTTAGTTGAAGAGTATAAAATAATTCGTAAAAAGCTTGAAACTGTATTAAATACTACAATAACTGATGAAGCTATAAATAAAAGTATAGAAATTTATAATGAAAATAGAAGAATAATGAGAGAATTTTCTGATCTTGCTGCTAAATATCCTCAAATCATTACACCAGCTATTAGACATAATGTAATTGCCTCTAGATGGTGTATATCTAAAAAAATGCATACTCAATATGTTAAAGATTTTATTAGCGAAATCAAAAGAGTAAAAATAGAGCCTTGGAATGGAAAAAAAGTTATTTTAACTGGTATTATGGCATCTTCAAAAGGACTACTTGATATATTTGAACAAGAAAATTTTGCAGTTGTTGCAGATGATTTAGCTCAAGAATCACGTCAGTTTAGAATCAATGTTCCTTGTGGCAATGACCCACTTTATCGTTTAGCTAAATGGTGGCAAGATTTTGATGGTTGTTCAGTAGCAACAGATGCAAAAAAAATAAGAGGTCAGATGTTAATAGATATGTATAAAAATTATGATGCAGATGCTATCATTGTTTGTATGATGAAATTCTGTGATCCTGAAGAGTTTGATTACCCTATCTATTATGCTGAATTAAATAAAGCTGGCATCCCTAATGTACTAATTGAAATAGATTTAGAATCAACATCTTTTGAACAAATTAAAACAAAGCTTCAAACTTTTAATGAAATTCTGTAGAATTCTGTAGAGTTCATTAAAAACAAGTGGTCTTAGTTCAACTCACCCAGGACTAAGACCACTTGTTTTTTCATTTTATTTTTTATAATTTATTTTTTAAATATGTTATAATTACTTTATAATTATTTTATTCAGGAGGTTTTTTATGAATATTCTAGCAGTGTTGGGAAGTCCTAAAACTAACGGAAATACCGAGACTATCCTAAATACCTTTTTAAAAGGGGTAAAAGATAGTAATTTATCATCACAAATAAAAAGTGTGAACGTAGCTAAAATGAATATCAAGCCATGTATAGCATGTGAAAAATGTGCTCCTAAAGGTAGTAGATGTGTGATTCAAGATGACATGCAAGGATTATTTAATGAGATATTAAGAGCTGATACTATAATTATTGCCTCTCCCGTATACTGGTGGCATGTTACAGCACAAATGAAGATTTTTATAGATAGATTTTATGGACTGGATTATGAACTATTTGAAAATAAAAATATGATTTTTTTAAGTACTCATGGAGGAGATGTTGATGACTCTGGGGTAAAAATAGCCGAAAGTAGTTTTAGAGATATGTGTAAGTTTATAAAAATGAATTTCTTATATAGATACAGTATTGAGAGCTCAAAATTATCTGGATCGAAAAAAGAAGATATTTTTAATGAGGTTTATAACTTAGGAAAAAATTTAAAATAAATAAAAAATGGTCTTAGTTTTTTAATAAATCTAAGATCATTTTTTATTTATTTATTTATTTATTTATTTTTCTTATTTAAAAACATTTATTATTTTATCATGATAAAAATTTTCCATCTCTTTTTTGGGAATAGTTAAATATTTTTTTAAGTCCATCTCTTTAGGATTTTCTTTTAAATACTCTAAAAGTGAACTTGTAAACACTAATCTTCCATCTGTATCAACATTTATTTTAGTTACTATAGACTTAGAAGCTTTTTTTAACTCTAAATCTGGAATTCCTATAGCATCCTTTATTTGTCCACCATAAGTCTTAAATTTTTCAACATATTTTTGTGGTACTGAAGATGAACCATGAAGAACTATTGGAAATTCTCCAATTTCTTTTCTTATCTCTTCTAAAATATCTAATCTTAATTCAGGTTTACTTCCTGGTTTAAATTTATGAGCACCGTGAGCCGTTCCAATTGCTATAGCTAAAGAATCTACCCCCGTCTCTTTTATAAATTTTATAACTTCTTTAGGGTTAGTAAATTTCTCTATTTCAGATGAAATTTCATCTTCAATTCCTGATAAAACTCCAAGTTCTCCTTCTACACTTGCTCCATATTTTTTTGCTAATTCAACTATTTCTTTTGTTTTTCTTATATTTTCATTAAATTCTTCGCTAGAAGCATCTATCATAACAGATGAAAAACCATATTCTAAGCAACTTTCTATTAATTTATACTCTTTTCCATGATCTAAATTTAGAGCTATTTCTATATTGCTCCCAGTGTTACGAATATCTAATATTGCTCCTTTAATCATAAGAGGCAGTGTCTCTTTTCCTATATAATCTCTTGCTGATTCTGAAATTTGTAATATAACATCTGAATTTGCTTTTGAACACGCATTTAAAATAGCTTTTAATTGTTCTAAGTTTGCAAAATTAAATGCAGGTACTGAATATCCTTTTTCATTTGCTCTTTTAAACATATCTCTTGTGTTTACTAATCCTAAATCTTGAAATCTATACTTTCCCATTTTCCCATCCTTTTGTATACTTCGTTTATTTCTGGTATTGACTCTCTTCCTCCAATTTTCTCCACAGATAAAGATGCACAAGCTGAAGAAAATTTTATAGATTCAATTATATTTAATTTTTTACTTAATGAAAAGATAAAAGCTCCATGAAATATGTCTCCAGCTCCAGTTGTATCAACCGCTTTTGTAGTAAATGCTGGGTAATTATATAACTCTCCTTCTTTTCTATATATGCAACCTTTTTCTCCTAAAGTTATTATGACAGTTTTCTTATTTAATTCTTCTAAAGCTAAGAATGCTTCTAAATAATTCTCTGGTAATAGTTCCTTCAGCTTACAATACTCTCTTGCAAAATCTTCAGAGCAAATCAAATAATCTACTTTGCTTGCTAACTCTACTGTCTCCTCTTTATAACTTCCTGCATCTAATACAGTTATTGCATCTGGAAATTCTTGTAAAGTCATTCTTGCTAGCTCAATTTCATGACCATCAAATAAAATGATATTTGGTTTCTCTGAATAATCAATTTTATAATTTTCTGGTATAATATTTTTATTTCTATGATTTAGTATTGTTCTACTCCCTGTAGAAGTATTAGCTATGATTGTACTATATGGAGTTGTAAAATTATCCTCTATCAATGAATTTTTTAAATCAACACCAACCGATAACAATTCATTAACTATTAATTTCCCATAAATATCATTTCCTAAAGTTGTTATATAAGATATTTCCTCTCCATATTTTCCTAAAAGATAAGAAGCATTTCCTGTAGGTCCTCCTCCCATTATCTTCGTTTCATTTACCTTATATTTTCTATTTTCTATAGGGTACTCATTTAAAATATATGTTATATCACAAGCTGAGTGCCCAACACATAATATTTTTTTCATTTTAATACTCTTCCTTTGCATTAAATACTGCTGTAGTTTTATGTAAAACAGAATTGATTATAATAAATAGTGCTAATAATGCAATTAGAACATATATTCCTGTGAATTTAAAGTTTTCTCCTACTTTTCCTATAATTATTCCTAAAACACCAAAGTCAACATCTCCAAAAGTTGTATTTTGGAAACCTATTCTTCCTAATACTGGTAATAATAGTGCTGGTAAGAAAGATAAAAGTAAACCGTTAACAAAAGAACCTACTATAGCTCCTTTTTTTCCACCTGTTGCATTTCCATAAATACCTGCTGTAGCACCACAGAAGAAATGTGGAACTAACCCTGGTATAATTAGAACAGCACCTAGATATCCAAGAGTTACCATTCCAATAAGTCCCCCTATGAAAGAAGATAAGAATCCTATTATTACTGCATTTGGAGCATAAGTAAAGAATACTGCACAATCAACTGCTGGTATAGAATTAGGGATAACTTTTTGTGATATTCCTTGGAATGCAGGTATAAGCTCTGCTAAAATCATTCTAACACCGTTATAAACTATTGTTACTCCAACTGCAAAGCTTAATGCTGAAATAATTGCAAAAACTATATAATTTTTTCCACCTGATAATGTTTCAACATACTCTGGACCTGCTGCTAATGTAGCAATTATATAAAATATTAACATTGTTATTCCTGTTGAAATTGTTGTATCTCTAAGAAAATTTAATTTTTCAGGAATTTTTATGTTTTCAGTACTATCTTTAGGATCTCCAATTTTTTCTCCAATAAAAGCTGAAACATAATATCCTAATGATCCAAAATGTCCCATAGCAATTCCATCATCATCTGTTACTAAATCAGTATATCTCTGACCTATAGCAGGAGAAATCGTTGACCACATTCCTAATATTAGCCCTCCTACAATAACAAGAGTAACTCCTGAAAATCCAATAGTTGCAAGAACTGCTGAAAACATACAAGCTAAAAAGAAACTATGATGTCCTGTTAAAAATATATATTTAAATTTTGTAAATCTTGCAATCAATACATTTACTATTAATCCTACTACTAAAATGAACATTGTTTCTTTTCCTAAAAGTTTTTGTGCTATAGAAACTATCGCTTCATTATTAGGAACAACTCCTGTTATATGAAATCCTTTTTCTATCATTTTTCCTAAATATTCTAAATTTTTAACAATAAAATCTGCTCCTGCACCTAACATTATAAATCCTAAAATTGGTTTCAAAGTCCCTGTTATCAACTTATTAAGTGGTTTTTTTAATGCTACTAATCCTATAAAAGATATTAATCCTAATAAAAATGCAGGATTTGTTAAAATATCATTTCCTATTACTTGTATTAATTTCATCATTATTGATCTCCTCCTCTATTATTTTTTAGCTATTTCTAATATTAAATCTAATACATCTTCTTTAATTTTCTTTTTATTTGTATAACTTCTAATTGGTGCTACCCTTAAATTAGAAATTTGATCTGCTAACTCTTTAATTGTAACAACTAAATCAACATCTTTTCCTGTTATAGAATTAAAATCACATGAACTTACAGAAGCATTAATCCCTTCTTCATTACAAATCTCTTCTAATTTAATTGCGCACATTAAGCTACTTCCTATTCCGTTCCCACATACAGTTAATATTTTTATCATTTTATTTCCCCCTTTATTTAAATTAAATTTAATATTTCCATTTCATTTTCTACTGCAATTAACTTATTAATTAGCTCTTCATCATCGATTAAATTAGATAGTTTTTTTATAATCTCAATATGTGAATTACTATCTTTTGAAGCTAACATAAAAACTAAATAGACTTTTTCATCTGAAAAATCAACCCCTTTTTTTATCACTAAAAGAGATAATCCAGTTTCTCTTACACCATCTTCAGGTCTGGCATGAGGCATTGCTACATTATCAGTTAAAACAATATAGTTTCCTAATTTTTCAATATTTTTTATAGCTGCACCTATATACCTCTCTTCTATAATTTCATTATTTAATAGAATCTCTCCTGATTTTTTTACTGCTTCCCTCCAATCTTTGACACTTTCTACAATACAAATATTATTTTTTAAAATACTTTTCATAAAACCAACCCTTTTTTATGTTTTTATTGTAACTAAATTATAAAGAAAAATTTTACTTATTAAAAGATACAACTTTTTTCAAAT
>CAMTJB010000063.1 GCA_947072715.1 uncultured Fusobacteriaceae bacterium
GAGTATATTTTTTTAGTATTTTCAGAGTCTAAATTTCCTGTAGGTTCATCTGCAAAAACTACAGATGAATTATTAACTAAAGCTCTAGCTATTGCTACCCTTTGTTGCTGTCCACCAGAAAGCTCACTTGCTTTTTTATTTGCTTCCTCTTTTAATCCAACAAACTCAAGATATTGAAGAGCTCTCTCTTTAAATTCAAAACTATTTTTTTTAGCCTTTATCCAAGTTGGCATCAAAACATTCTCTAAAACCGTAAACTCTGTTAATAAAAAATGAAATTGAAAAATAAATCCCATATTTAAATTTCTTAAGTTTGCTAACTCTTTAATATCTTTAAAGTCTACTAATTTATTTTTAAAATAAATCTCTCCAGAAGTAGGAACGTCAATCAAACCAATTAAGTTTAGAAGAGTAGTTTTTCCACTTCCACTTTGACCAATTATAGCTACAAATTCCCCTTGATTTACCTCAAAATTTATCCCTTTTAATACCTTTGTTTCTACTACTCCAGGATAATTCTTTGTTATATTTACAAGTTTTAATATTGAATTGTTATTAGTCTCCATGTATCACCTCAATAGGACTTAGTTTAGAACTTTTTACTGCGGGAACTATTGCTGATATCATTCCTGAAATAGTTGTAATTATTATTGTTTCAATTATTTTTGAATATGATATTACTACTTTAAAAAGCTCTTTTCCTAAAACTATCTTTTGCAAATCTACAATAAAAAATGCCACTATAACCCCTAAAAAAGAACCTACTAATCCATAAATTATTCCCTGAACTACAAATATAGATGCAATTTCTATATTTTGAGATCCCATGGATTTTAAAATCCCTATCTCTTTAGATTTTCTTAGAACAGTTATAAGTAAAATACTCATAGTACTCATCATAGTAGATAGTATTATAACTAATTGAATTATTATGTTAGTTGTATCTTGCCCTTTTAAAGAGTCTAATATATCTTGTCCATCCATCATCCAGTTTAACACTCTTAACTCTTTATATTGCTTTTTTATTTCCTCCCCTGTTTTATCAGCAGTAAAAATATCATGAACTTGAATATCTATTTTATTAACATAACCAGCTTTATCAAAAAGCTTTTGCGCTCTAGAAAAATCCATAATAACTAAATATTGATTAGATGCCCTAGAGGATAAATCAAATATTCCTCTAATCAAAAATCTTTCAACTTTTCCATTTGGAAATGTTAATGATATATAATCACCAATACCTACAGAGAAAAATTTAGAAAATCTTATTCCAACAAGAACACTTTGTGCATCAAATTTATTATCTCCTAAAACAATTCTTGGAGATATTTTCATTATTTTATCAGCTTGTTCTAAATCTACACCTTTTAAAACAAGTGGTGAAGTTCTTAGTCCTCTTTTATATATTGCATTGCCATCTATAGAAACCGATATGTTTTTTACGTTTGGTATCTTTCTTATTCTTTTTACTATCTCTTCATAATTGGGAATCTTATCTCTATCATAAATATAGTTTCCATAAGTAACACTATTCGTTTCTGAAAAATCATACTTATCTCTTGAATCTCCAGTTGAGATCTCAATATGTGGACTATTACCTAATGTTTTATCAATTGTGTATGTCTGCAAAGAAGTAACTACTGATGAAGTAAAAATTTGAACAGCAACTCCAAATGCTATTGCTGATGTTATGAATATTGACTGCCACTTACTACTTAATAAAAATACCATTCCTAACTTTATCTCATATCTCATAGCTGAACAACTTCCTTTACATTTACCTTTGTACCATCAGATAAGGTAAAATTATTAATAATAATATCTCCCTCTTTCAAACCAGACAATATTACATTATCATTTATAACAGTATATAAACTTACCTCTCTCTTTACTATTTTTTTATTTTTAATTAAATAAACATAATTTTTTAAATCTTCATTTAAAATATAATCGCTGGAAATTATTAATTTATTCTCAAATGAATTTCCTTCAATTATTACATTTACTGTACTTCCAAAAATAAAAGAATCTTCATTTTGTAATATTTTTGCTTTTATCTGAGTAGTTCCATTATCCTTACTCACATCTGGTCCAAAATAATAAATTTCACCATCTATTAAATTTGACTTGTCGTTTGTCTTATAAATTTTTATGCTGTTTTTTAACTTAGTATTTGTTAAGTATTTTTCATCTAAATCTATATCAATATATTTATCTTCTATGGAGTATATTGTAAATAATCCTGAATTTGATTCTACTACTTCTCCTAAATTTACATTTTTTCTTGTTATTATTGCATCATAAGGAGCCTTTATACTGTATTTCTCTCTCTCTTTTTTTAATGCATTAAGATTTTCATTAGCAATATCTACTGTATTTTTTGAAATTTCTTTAGTTGAACCTGATTTTAAAGATTTTAATTTTGTAGATGCTGTAGTATAACGATTTTTAGCACTGGAATACAAATTTTCTTGTGCCTGATATTCTAAAATATTTACAAGAGATCTATCATATAGTTTTTTATATTTTTCATACTGTTCCTTATAAATATTAAAGTTATCTTTAGATGCTAAATATTCTGCTTGTGCTACATCTAAATCTGTTGTTTCTAAACGTAAAAGCTCGTTTTTAGCCATTAAAAGATTATATTCACCCTGAAGAACATCTCTATCTATTTTAGAGGTATCTAGACTTAATAATAAATCCCCTTTTTTTACTAAATCCCCCTCTTTATAAAATATACTTTCTACTTTTCCTACTACTTCTGTTGCTAAAACAGATGTCTTTTCTGATGTAATTATTCCTGAAACAATAACTTTTTCAGTTAAATTTCTAGGAGTTATTTTTAATGCAACTACTGCTGGAATCGTTCTTATATGAACTAAATATCGAAAACTTATAACAAACAAAATAAATATTATTGCGATTAAAAAATTTTTTTTCATGGATTTCACTTCCCATTTTATAGAATTTTATTACTTTTTTTAATTTTTAT
This sequence comes from uncultured Fusobacteriaceae bacterium, assembly GCA_947072715.1. The sequence goes on from CAMTJB010000063.1 coordinate 2,996, forward strand.
TAGTTTCTATTAGTATTTACTATCTTTTTTCTATTTATTATTTCATAATAAGTTTTCTAACTCCACCAGATATTAATAATGCTATATCTTTAAATGTATAGCATTTCGAAATTCGCCTCACTTTATTCTTACTTTACATTTTATTTCCCACAACATTTTTTATATTTCTTTACAGGTGTTTTTCCACATGGACAAGGGTCATTGGGTCCTGTTTTCTTTCCTTTTACAATTGTTCCTTGAAGAGGTAACCATCCTGAATAGAACCATTTCCCATCTCTTTTTATAAATAAGCTTCTTTCATGATGTACTTTTTCTACACCTTTCTCTATATATTTAACAATGAATTCAACTATTCCCTCTTCATCATTTTCTTTTCCATCTTTTGTATTTAAAATTTCTAAACTTAACCATTGTGATTCTACTGCCCACTTTCTAGTTTCCTCTTCATCTAAATCCTCTGCTGTTAATGGGTCATGAGTAGATATTATAAAATCTATATCTCCCTTAGTATATGCTTCGTATCTTTTTCTCATTAATTCCTCTGCTGTTAAAATTTCTAAATGCTTCATTTGTTTCTCCTTTTTTATTTCTCTCTTTTTAATTTATACTTCTTTTATCATAAAACTCCTCTATTGTATCATGAAATAGGGGTTCTATTTTATTAAAATAAAAAAAATATAGCTCCCTTAATTTGAGTTTTATCTCATTATAAGAGCCATATTTTTTATTGTCTAATTCTATCTTAATTTAGTACTTTATTCCCTTAACTATTCCACTATAATATCTCTTAATTTTTCTATTTAGAGATATATCTTATAATAGCCTCTGTTGTTTTAAATAAATCTAAAGTATTTAACGATTCGTCAACAGTATGTACATCATACATTCCTGCTCCTATTATTATAGAATTATATCCTCTCTTAGCAAAAATATTACTGTCTGAACCTCCACCAATTACTCTAAGTTCTGACTTTACACCTAACTCTTCATAAATTTTAGCAAATTCATTTGCAAATACAAGATTATCAGTTGGCTTTAAGCTTGGAAAACTACACTCTTTTTCTAAAGCATAACTTCCTCCAAAAGTTGAAACTGCCTTTTGACACTCTTTTTCGTATCCAGCTATTATTTCTAATATTTTATCTTCTAAGTGCCCTCTAACTTCTGCTTTTACAATACACTGATCTGCTACAACATTTGTAGGGAAATTTCCTTCAATGCTTCCTATATTAGATGTCGTTAATTCATCTATTCTACCCATTTTCATATTTGAAATCGCTATTGATGCAAGTTGAATTGCATTAATACCTTTTTCTGGCTCAATACCTGCATGAGCTTTTCTTCCTATAAATTTAAAACATAAATCATATTTACTTGGAGCCGTGTGAGCAATTAGTCCTGCTTCTCCAGCATTATCTATTACTATCATATTTTTAGAAGGAATCATATGTGAAGGAACTTTTTCCCAATCTATATTTTTAGCTCCTAACATTCCAATCTCTTCACAAGGTGTCAATACTATAAATATATCTTTATGAGAAATTTTCTTCTCTTTTATAACTCTTATTACTTCTACTATAGAAGCTATTCCAGCCTTGTCATCTCCACCTAATGTTGTTGTTTTATCAGTTCTTATTATATCACCATCAATAACAACCTTTACATTATTACATGGTCCTACAACGTCTGTATGAGCTGCTAGAGTAACCCCTTCCCCTTCTAAATTTCCTTTTAATTTAGCGAATAAAGTTGGGGAATCTCCTCCATATATTTTATTTCCATTATCTAAATATATCTCTAACCCTAACTCTGTAAAAATTTCAGCTAAATGCTTTGTAAAAGTTCCTTCTTGTTTTGAAGGAGAGTATATTTCTACCATATCTATAAAACTTTTAATAACTCTTTCTTTATTCATATTCTTTCTCCTAATTTACAACTATTTTTTTTCTTTTTCCTCTTTATCAACCATAAGTTTTTTAGCAAACATAATTGTTGCGAATACTGAAACTAATGTTATTAAAAAAGATGGTTTTCCTGGAATAAAATCTACTATTCTTGTCATTACATAAGATACACACAGAGCAAATACTGCTGTTTTTGGTGACTTTATAGCAAATTGAGCAAAAACTCCTCCAAATAAAGCTGGAATTATTAAAGTAAGCATATCCATTACCTTAGGTGGTACTTGAGATAGTAAAACTTGACCTGCAAAAACTGATATTAATAAGAATATTATTCCTACCCATATAGATACTCCTATACCTATTGTTCCCATTATTGAGCCTTTATCAGTTCCAGCCATGTGTCCTGAAGCTTCTTGAGATGAGATTGCTCCTGGTATTCTCATATTAACTAAATTTCCAGATAAGAATCCCATATATAATCCTGCTCTTCCAACTATGGGATAGTAACTAATTGGCTCGCTAAAATAGAAAGCTCCAGATACTGATATTTGTGATATTGCTCCAGCCATTATTGCAGCAATCCCTGGATTAAATCCAAAATAAAATGTCATTACAAGTGCTGGAAGTAAAGATGCTAATCCTCCTAAAATCATAGTACTTCTTCCAATTTTAGTAATATCCTCTATATAATCATTATAAACATTCATTCTTTTTCATCCCCTTTTATTTTATAAGTGTTCCAATTATTGCTCCACCAAACATTGCGAAAGTAAGTGCCCATTCTTTTAGCCAACCAATTTTTTTCTCGCCAAGTTTAATACAAACAACCATAATTATCATTCCAGAAACACCTGCAACTGTAATATCAGGGCTTGTTGAAAACTTCATTAAATTTCCAACATTGAAGAAAGCAAATGAACCTAGCATAGCTCCTAAGCCTACTGCTGGTAAAAGAGCTTTTCTTCCATTAGTTAATAAACCATTAACTTTATCCATTTTATGTGCAAATAAGAAAACAAAAATTATCCATCCTAAAGAACCCAGTGCCATTGTCCATAAAGCATTTGTAAATACTACTGGAAGCATATTTGTTGATAACTCAGATCCCATTGCTTTTGCACCAAAGTTTGCAGCCATAGCCTCATAATTTGAACTTCCAATTAAACTTAATCTTACTGTTGAAACTGGTGATCCCATTGTTACTAATAACGCAAGTAAACTTCCAACTACTCCTAAAGCAGGTCCAATACTAGACACTGCACTTACTTTAATTCCTTTTTTTATACTTTCATCTGTAATCCCTAAAGCTTTTCCAGCCTCAATTGATTTTTTAATAATTAATCCTGATTGAACTAAAACTATAAAGATTCCAAATATAGCTACTCCCCACATTATTGGGTGATTTGCATAAAACATATGTTGTTGACTTCCCATAATAACTCCTTTTTTTATTAGTTTTATTTTTTGTTTTTTATTTT
>CAMTJB010000064.1 GCA_947072715.1 uncultured Fusobacteriaceae bacterium
ATATTGATGATAGGAAGTCCCGGATCAGGAAAATCAGTGTTAGCTAGAAGAGTAGCAAGTATAATGCCCAGTATGAATACCGAGGAAAGGATAGAGTGTACTAAAATATATAGTATAGCTGGAGAGTTAAGTAAAGAGAATCCTTTTTTAATAAACAGACCATTTAGAGCTCCACATCATACAGGGACCATAGCTTCTATAATAGGAGGTGGAAGAACTCTAAAACCAGGTGAAATAACCCTAGCTCATAATGGAGTTTTATTTTTAGATGAATTAAGTGAATTCAATAAAGAGATACTGGAAAGTCTACGTCAGCCATTAGAAGATAGAAAAGTATTTATAAGTAGAATAGGCTATAAGATTGAATTACCAGCTAATTTTTTATTAATAGGGGCGAGTAACCCATGTAACTGTGGATATTATAATGTAATAAATCCAACAAGAAATGAAAATTATAGATGTACTTGTACAGCTGGAGAAATAGCAAAATATAAAAGAAAATTATCAGGACCACTTTTAGATAGAATAGATTTATATGTTCCTATTAGTCCTTTAAATAAAGATGAGCTAACTATAGATAACAAAGAAGAAGATTCTTTAGAAATAAAAAAAAGGATAAATTTTGTAAGAGAGGTACAATATAAACGTTATAAAGAAAATAAAACCAATTCATTGATGACCCAAAAAGAGATAAAAAAATATTGTAAACTATCAGAACAATGTTTAGATATAATAGAAAATGTAATTGAGAAATTAGGAATTTCAGCAAGAAGTTACGATAAAATATTAAAAGTTGCACGAACTATAGCAGATTTAGAAAGTAATAAAATAATAGAAAAGCATCATCTTTTTGAGGCAATATCTTATAGAAAAAAGGAAGTATAGAATTTAAAGTATATAATTGATAAAAAAAATATGGTAGTATCTATATTATAAAATAAATATTTTAATTTAATGATAAAAATTAAGAAAAGGGAGGCATATAATTGTCTGAAACATTTACATTAGAGTTAGGACTAAGTAGTATAATTTTAAGAATAATTACTGCTATAATAATTGGTGGAATAATAGGATATGAAAGAAGCTCACATAATAGACCAGCAGGATTTAGAACCCATATTCTTGTTTGTTTAGGAGCAGCTATAATTTCTATTACTCAAGATGAGTTAAGAATAAATATAGTAAAATTTGCTATTGCAAATCCTGTATCAAATCAAGTTTTGAAAACAGATTTAGGAAGAATGGCAGCTCAAGTTATAAGTGGAATAGGTTTTTTAGGAGCAGGTTCAATTTTAAGAGAGAAAAGAATGGTGGCAGGACTTACAACAGCAGCTTCTATATGGGCTACAGGGTGTATAGGAATAGGTATAGGATGGGGCTTCTATAATATAGCAGTTCCTGCAGGAGTTGCAGTAATTATTGTTTTAGGAATTTTGAAAAAATTTGAAAGAACGGTAATTGAAAAAAACTTTACAAAAAAAATAGAGATAACATATAACGGAGAATTAGATATAGAAGAGAACATAGTAGAAACCTATGAGGTTTTTAAAAATTCCGATATTAAAGTAAAAAAAATAAAAAAAGACTCAAAAAATAATAAAATATGTTATACATTAAGTATGCCAAAACACATTGCTATTCTAGATATTATAGAGGAGTTATCAACAATGAAAACTGTTTTTGAAATAAATAATTTATAAATATTTTTAAAAAATATTGCTTTTTTATTTTTTGTATGTTACTATAACTAAAAAATAAAGAGGAGGATACTAAGTGGCTAAAAAGTTTTTTTTAAGGAGTAGGTAATTTCATAAACCAATAAATAAAGCTCTAAACATTGTTTATAGTTTTTATTTTAATCCTTAATTAAAAATGTCTAGTTACTGTATCGTTACTTAATAAATAAATATCAACCCTCTTATAGGGCTGAGATGAATTTTAATATGAAATTATAAATTATTTTTATTTGTCCTTGATTTTCATGTGTATAAGTCTGCACATAGAAACATCAGAACAAAAGATTTGTATTGCTTATTATTTGAAGTCAAATTTTATTATTAGAAGATTTACGCAGTAATGAAGATATTACTGTGTTTTTTTTTATAAAAATTTTAAATTGGAGAGTTATATGGATTATTTAGAGATTTTAAAAACTGTATTTATTGATGGAAATAGATACTTATACATTATCAAAGGGTTAATGTTTTCAGTTAATGTAACATTACTTTCAACAGTATTAGGAGTTGCTATAGGGGTAGGGTTGTCAATTATGAGACTTTCACATTTTTATCCTTTAAAGCATATTGAAAAATATAAGGATTTTAATCCCTTAAATTGGATTGCATTAGTTTATATTGATGTAGTTAGAGGAACACCAGCGATAGTTCAACTTATGATTTTAGCTAATGTTGTTTTTGTGGGTTCATTAAGAAATACACCTATTTTATTAATTGCCAGTATAGCATTTGGACTAAATTCAGCAAGTTATGTTGCTGAGATTATAAGAGCAGGAATTCAAGGATTAGACAAAGGTCAATTTGAAGCAGCTCGTTCTTTAGGAATGAGTTATCCAGTAGCTATGAAAGAAGTTATTCTACCTCAAGCAGTAAAAAAAATATTACCTGCTTTAGTAAGTGAGTTTATAACTCTTTTAAAAGAGACATCTATTGTAGGATTTATTGGAGGAGTAGATTTATTACGTTCTGCAAGTATAATCACAAGCCAAACTTATAGAGCTTTTGAACCATTATTAGCAGTAGGTTTAATATACTTAGTATTAACATCTCTTTTTACTAAGTTTATGAGAAGAATTGAAGGGAGAATGAGTGAAAATGATTAAGGTTGAAAATCTAAAAAAAAATTATGGCAAATTAGAGGTTTTAAAGAAAATAAATTTAGAAATTAAAAAAGGAGAAGTTGTAGCTGTAATAGGACCTTCTGGAAGTGGAAAATCTACTTTTTTAAGATGTTTAAATAGATTAGAAGAGGCTTCAGATGGAAGTATTTATTTTATGGGAAAAGATATAAATGATTCTAAGACAGATATTAATGAAGTAAGAAAGAAAATAGGAATGGTATTTCAAAATTTTAATTTATTTCCTCATAAAACAGTTTTAGAAAATCTTATGTTATCCCCAATAAAATCTAAAAAATCTAATCCAGAAGAGATAAAAAAATTATCTTTAGACTTATTAAAAAAGGTTGGTTTAGAGAGTAAAGCAGATGTTTATCCAAATAAATTATCAGGGGGACAAAAACAAAGGGTTGCTATAGCAAGAGCTTTAGCAATGGAACCTGACTTTATGTTATTTGATGAACCTACTTCTGCTCTTGATCCTGAAATGGTAAATGAAGTTTTAGAAGTTATGAAAAATTTAGCAAAAGATGGAATGACGATGGTAATTGTAACTCATGAGATGAGTTTTGCAAGAAATGTAGCTACAAGAGTATTATTTATGGACCATGGATATGTTTTAGAAGATGATATTCCTGAAAATATATTCAATAACCCAAAACATTATAGAACACAAGATTTCTTAAATAAAGTTTTAAATCATTAAAAAGAATAGAGATAAAGAAGAGTTAAAAAAATAAAATAAGATAAAAAAGGAGAGGATTATTATGAAAAAATTATTATTCGTTATGTCTTTAATATTAAGTGTAGTTTTTGTAGGATGTGGACAAAAAGAAGAGAAAAAAGTTGAAAAAAAAGTTTATTATGTAGGAACAAATGCTGAATATGCACCTTTTGAATATCTTGAAAACGGGAAACTTGCAGGATTTGACATAGATCTTATGAATGAAGTTGCAAGAAGAGCAGGAATAGAAATCCAATGGAGTGATATGAGCTTTGATGGTATAATTCCAGCGCTGAATAGTGGTAAAATAGATATGTCAATAGCAGCATTTACAATTACACCAGAGAGATTAAAAGCAGTTGATTTTTCAGTTCCGTATTTAGATTCACCTATAAGTTTTTTAACTGTGGATAATAGAATTGCTGATATGAATGATATTAAAGGTAAAAAATATGGAGTGCAATTAGGAACAACTCAAGAGAGTGTAGCTAACGAAATTGAAAATTCAACAGTTGTAACTTATGGAACACCAGCTATTGCAATTTTAGATTTAAAATCTAAAAAATTAGATGGAGTACTAGTTGACGATTCAGTTGCAGATAGTTTTATAAATGCTAATCCAGGAGTAACATTAGTAGGAAAATCAGAAGGAGATTCAAAAGCAATAGTATTCAATAAAAAATTTGATAAAGCTGTATTACAAAAAATAAACGAAACTATTGAAGAGATGAAGAAAGATGGAACAATAGATGCTTTAGCTAAAAAACACAAAATCTAATGAGAGGTGTTAACTATGAAATTTATAGCAAGTAAACATGTAGATAGAGGTTCTGGAATGTGTAATCCAGTTGCCTTATCAAAGTTCAATGGTAAAGTAATCGATTTAAGTATGGGAGATATAGATTGCCATACTGATGAGGTTATAATTAAAGATGCTTTTCAAGATGCTTTAAAAGGGCATACTCATTATACAAATTCTTTAGGTTATTTAGAATTAAGAGAAAATATAGCACAGTATCATAAAGAGAATTTTGAAAATTATAATGTTGATGCTGAAAATATTTTCGTAGTAAGTGGTGGGTGTCATGGAATGTATTTAATACTTCAAAGTATATTGGACACAGATGATGAAGTAATAATATTTTCTCCATATTTTCCTGTTTATAAAGAACAAATTAAACTAGCAACAGGGATTCCAGTTGTAGTAGAGCTTTTAGAAGAGGAAGGATTCCAGATTTCAAAAGCTATCTTAGAAGAAAAAATAACTAAAAAGACAAAGGCTATAATAATAAATACCCCATCTAATCCAACAGGTGTTTGTTATACAATGGAGAGTTTAAATATTGTAAAAGAAATTTCAGAAAAATATAATTTATTAGTTATAGCAGATGATATTTATGATTATTATAGTTATGACACTCCTTTTATTCCTATTTATACTCTTCCAGGTATGGATAAAAGAACTATGGTTGTTTGTAGCTTTTCAAAGAATTTTGCTATGACAGGATGGAGAGTAGCTTATATTTTAGGTTTAAAAGAGATTATAGACTGTGCAAATAATATAAATGAAAGTATAGTGTACTCTACTTGCTCAGTTGCACAAAGAGCAGCTATATCAGCTTTAAAAAATCATAAAAGGATTAAGGAAGCTTTACCTAAGATATTTAAAGAGAGAATAGATTATGCATGTGAAAGAATAAATAATAGTAAATTCCTAAGTGTAATAAAACCTAACGGAGGTATATATTTATTTGTCAATATAGAAAAAACAAATTTAACATCTTCAGAATTTTCTAAATTAGTGTATATTGAAAAAGGGATAAAAATACTTCAAGGAAATTACTTTGGTTCAGACAAACATGTAAGAATGTCTTTGATTGTTGATTTAGAAACATTAAAAGAAGTTTTTGATAGAATAGAATCTTTAAGTTTTTAAGTCTCTAAAAGTCTTTAAGAACTTAAAAGTTTTTCTGTTAAAAAATGCAAATATAAAAGAGAAAGTAGAGTTCATAAAATGAATTCTACTTTCTCTTTATTTTAATAAAATCTAGTTTTTAGGTAAAGTAATAGTGAATGTAGTACCTAAATTTAAGTGAGATGATATTTTTAAATCGCCACGAAGTTTCTCGATACTCTCCTTTACAATAGAAAGACCAAGTCCTGTCCCTGATAAGTTTGTAGTTCTAGCTTCATCAACACGATAAAATCTTTCAAAAATTTTGTCAAATTGGGTATCATCAATTCCTATTCCATTATCACTAATTGTGATTATGTATCTGTTTAAGCCTTCATTAACACTAATAGTAACTTCAGGATTAGAAGAATTATTATAAATAAAACCATTTTCAACTAGATTTTTCAAAATTAGTTTAAATTTTTCATGATCAGTTTTTATAAATTTTTCAGCAGGATGATGAATTACAAAGTTTAGTTTTCCATTTTTTTTATTTAATATTGATAACATAGATTCATTTAAATCACTTTTTATTTTATTCCAGTTTACATCTTCTAAATTTAATATATTAGAATTCTCAAGTTTTGAAATAGCAAGAAAATCCATAATATTATTTTCTAGTTTATCAATATTGCTATAAATAGTTGAAAAAAAGTTTGCTTTTAACTCTTCAGGAGCATCCTCTAATGCAATTAAATATCCTTTAATATTAGTTAGAGGAGTTTTTAACTCATGACTAACATTGCTTATAAATTTTTTCTGTATTTCAACAAGTTCTCTAATAAGAGTAATATCCTTAATAAGTAGTAG
>CAMTJB010000065.1 GCA_947072715.1 uncultured Fusobacteriaceae bacterium
GTGACTCAAATAAAGATAGAGAAGCAGTAGCAGGAGATACAATAATTATGATGGATTTACCTGTTGGAACTAGATATATCTTTAAAAATCACTGCAAAGAGCTAGAAGATGCAATAACAAAAGAGCGTCATAGTTCTGAGAAAAAAATTCTGATTTCAGCTGAGTTCTCATGTAAGTTAGGAGAGGTACCAAAGCTTACGTTTAAATATAAAAATTTAAATGGAAAAATTTTAGAAATGACTAAATTAGGTTCTAAAGAGAGCGAGGCTGCAAGTAAGAGAGGAGCAATTTCAGAAGATATATACAGTAAAATATCTGAGTTAGGAGAAACTACTTTTCATCTTTCAGAAGATAATTTCACTTGTAATATTGATGAGAATTTATTTATACCAGTTTCAATTATAAAATCATTAAAGAGAGATGTTGCTGAAGACTTCGCTGATATAATAGTAGAAAGTTATAGAAGAGAAAATTCAGATGAAATCAAAGTTATAAATATATTAGAAGATACTGAAAAAGAACTTGAAATTGTTGCTATTGTAAAAACAAAGGAACAGGAAAAGATTTTAAGAGAGTTAGGAATTAAAAAAGTATATAAGAGTGGACTTCAAATAACAACTGAAAGAAATGTTGACATAGATAGGTCTAATAGAGGATTAGCATATAATTTTTATGACATAAATAAAGATAGAGACACAAAAGTAATGACTCACTGGAGCTTTAATGTAACAAACTCTTATACATTAAAACTACTTGAAGGTATTTCTAATATAGAAAGTGTTATGTTATCTCCTGAATTATCTTTTGAAAAAATAAAAGGTTTAACTAAAACAAATTTTAAAAAAGCACTTTTAGTTTACTCTAAACCTAAAGTAATGCATATAGAAACGAAAGTAGTACCAAAAGATTCTTCTATAATAAATGATATGGGGGATGAGTTTAGTATAATTATAAATGAAAATGGAAACTCAGAAGTTTATTTAAATAAGGCTTTAGATATAACTGATAGAATGAAGGAAGTTAAAAAATTAAATGTTGATCAAATAGTTATAGAAATTTCAGATGAAAATGAAGAAAAAATTAGAGAAATTATTGCAGGAATAACTGATAAAAAATCTGAAACAAAAGAAAATGCAGGTTATAATTATTGGAAAGGAGTGTATTAAGATGAAGCGTAGCATAGTTAAAAATTTAGCAACATGTTTTGGACTTGGTGAAATGAAAAAAGCTCCAGGTACATTTGGAACTTTAGGCGGAATTCCTATTTTTATCTTTTTAAATTATATAAAAAGATTTTTCCCAAATAATATGGTTTATAATTCTTTTTATTTCATAATGTTAATGACATTTTTTATATTTGCAGTTTATATTTCAGATATATGTGAAAGGGAAATATATAAGAAAAAAGATCCACAGGAAGTGGTTATAGATGAAGTCTTAGGTTTTTTAACAACTTTATTTCTTATTAATCCAGTAGGAGTATATCAAAATTTTATGGCTATTATTTTAGGATTTATAATATTTAGAATATTAGATATAACAAAAATTGGTCCAATTAATCATTCACAAAATATAGGGCATGGAATAGGAGTAGTTTTAGATGATTTTTTAGCAGGGATGTTTGGGAATTTTATTTTAGTAACAATTTGGTGTTTTATATTTTAATAGGTAAATAAATTCAGTTGATTGTGAGGTTGAAAATGAAAGCAATTTTAATAATGGTAGGAACAGAGTTATTAAACGGTGGAACAATTGATACAAATAGTATTTTTATTGGTGAAGAATTAAATAAATATGGGATAGAGATAGAGAGTAAAATAATTGTTAGAGATTTTGAAAATGAAATAATAAAAGCTTTAGATTATGCTCAAAAAAATGCTCAGCTTATAATTGTATCAGGGGGAATGGGACCAACACTAGATGATATAACAAAAGAGTGTGTTGCTAAATTTTTAAATAAACCTCTAATTATAGATAATCTTGAAAAAAATGAATTAATTGAAAAATTTAAAAAAGTATCTATAAATTTTAATCCAATTAATTTAAAAGAAGTAGAAAAACCAGAAGGTTCAATAAGTTTTAAAAATGAAGTTGGTATGGCAAATGGAATATTTATTGAAAATATAGCTATTTTCCCAGGTGTTCCTAAGGAGTTATACCATCTTTTACCTAAATTTTTAAAATGGTATAAAATAAATCATATAAAAGATTCTGATGAAATATATATAAAAGATTTGATTACTGTGGGTATTCCAGAATCTTATTTAGAGGAAAGGGTCAAAAAATATTTTACAGAAAAAGATGTTTATTATGAGTTTTTAGTTAAGGATTATGGGATTCTTATTAGGTTACAATCTAAGCTATCTAGCAAAAAGACAGTGGAAAAAATTGTAGAAAACCTGTATAATGAGTTAGGAAATAATATCTATGGTGAGGATGAAGAAAGACTTGAGACACTATTAATAGATAAATTAAAAAAATTAGAAATGAATCTATCAGTAGCAGAATCATGTTCTGGAGGATTGTTATCTTCTAGAATAGTTAGCATTCCAGGGGCTTCAGAAGTTTTTGAAGAGGGATTTGTTACTTATAGTAATATTTCAAAAATAAAAAATTTAAATGTAAAAGAATCTACATTGATTGAATATGGCGCTGTGAGTTCAGAAGTTGCAAGAGAGATGGTAGAAGGGTTAACTACTGATGTAGCAATATCTATAACAGGAATTGCAGGACCAGATGGAGGAACAGAGGATAAACCTGTAGGCCTTGTGTATATAGGTATAAGAGTAAAAAAGGAAATAATTATAATAAAAAACATGTTTAGAGGAAATAGAGATAGAATAAGAGAAAAAGCAGTTATTCAAGCACTGTTTGAAAGTATAAAATTTTTGAAAAAAGCTGAATAGATTTTTAGGAGGATTGGAGTGAAATTAGAGATAAAATTTTTAAATTCAATACGTTTTACAAAATTATTGATAGCAGCAAGTAGATGGCTGTCAAAATATTCCGACGTATTAAATGATCTTAATGTCTATCCTGTTCCAGACGGAGATACTGGAACAAATATGTCTATGACGCTTCAATCTGTAGAGAATGAGCTTATTAAGTTAGATCATAAAATAAATATGGAAGAGCTAATAGAGTTAGTTTCAGATAGTATAATATTAGGTGCAAGAGGAAATTCAGGACTAATTTTATCTAAATTTATTCAAGGATTTTTAAATGGTATAAAGGGGAAAGAAGAGGTAACGATACCTGATGTAGCAAAAGCTTTTGAATTAGCAAGTAAAAATGCTTATAGTGCTGTTAGTGTTCCTGTAGAAGGAACAATGTTAACAGTTATAAAGAGTGTAGCAGAAGAAGCCTTAAAATATAAAGGTCCTAAAGATGACTTTATTTTATTTTTAGTTCATGTTAAAAATGTTGCTTTAAAAGCTGTTGAAGAGACTCCAAATATTTTACCAAAACTAAAAGAAGCTGGAGTAGTAGACGCAGGAGGAAAAGGGATTTTTTATATGTTAGAAGGATTTGAAAAGTCAGTAACAGATCCTGAAATGTTAAAAGATTTAGAAAGAATAGTAAAATCTCAAGCAAATAGAAGAGAAAGGTTAGAAAATCAAGGTTTAGAAACTCTAGTAGAAAATTCAAAAAATAAGTATTCTGTTGAATTTTTAATGCTATGCCAAGAGTTAGATATTGTTGCCTATAAAGAAGAGTTAGCAAAATACGGAGACTCTATATTTTGTGTACAAACGGCTAAAAAAGTAAAAACTTACATGCATACAAATAATCCAGGATTAATTCTAGAAATGGGATTAAAACATGGAGAATTAAGTAATGTAAAGATAGATAATATAGGTAGTAATCATTTTATTATACCTAATAGTAATAAAAAAAATGAAAATGAAGATAACTCTAAAAAAGAGCAACCTTATTATATTAATAGAGGAGATATTAATATAAAAATGACAGAGATAGCTGTAGTTACTGACTCATCTTCAGATTTAACAAAAGAATTGATTAAAAATTTAGATGTAACAATAATTCCGTTAAAAATAAAATTAGCAGAAAATGAATATTATAGAGATGGAATTGATTTAGATAAATCTGTATTTTGGAAAAATATGTTAGAGAATGAAATAACGCCTAAAACTTCTCAACCAGCACCAGGAGAATTCAGAAAATTATATGAGGATTTATTTGAAAAAGGATATAAAAAAATAATTTCCATTCATCTTTCTTCTAAATTAAGTGGGACACAACAATCTGCAAAAGTTGGAAAAGAGATGTTAGAAAAAAATTCTGAAAATGTAATAGTAATAGACTCCAATACAGTTAGTGTAAACTTAGCATATCAAACTTTATATGCAGCAAAGAGAGCAAGAGAAAATGCATCTATTAAAGAGATAATATCGGAATTAGAAGATATTCAGAATAAAGAAAAACTATACTTTATCGTTAATGATTTAAATTATCTATTAAAAGGTGGAAGAATAAGAAAGGGAAAAGCTTTTATAGGTGATATTTTAAATTTAAAATCTGTTTTAAAAATTGATGACGGAGAAATTAACTTTGAAGGAAAATATTTAGGAGAAAGTGGCGTAATAAAAGCTTTAGGAAAAATTATAAAAAATGATAACTTAAAAAACAAAGTTGATATAATGTTAGGTTGGGGTGGAACAGAAAAAGAGAAGCAATCTATCGAAAAAATTGAGACAGAAATTTTAAATTTTAAAAATGTCGATACTGTTAAAAAGTATGAAATAGGAAGCACAACAGGAACCCATACAGGACCAGTTTATTGTATAGGAATAATACCGAAAGAAGAAGACTAAGATATTAAGGAGATAAAAATGGCGATATTAGTTTGTGGTGGAGCAGGATATATAGGTAGTCATGTTACAAAATTATTATTAGAAAACGGAAAAGAGGTTATAGTCTTAGATAATTTACAAACAGGGCATGTAGATGCAGTTGATGAAAATGCAAAACTATTCTTAGGTGATTTAAGAGATGAGGAATTTTTAGATAGAGTATTTAAAAATAATAAAATTGAAGGGGTAATAGATTTTGCAGCAGACTCTCTTGTTGGAGAAAGCTGTTTAGATCCTTTAAAATATTATGAAAATAATGTTTATGGATCAGCTTGTCTTTTAAAAGCAATGAAAAAGCATAATGTAGATAAAATAGTTTTTTCTTCAACTGCAGCAACATATGGAGAACCTAAAAATATTCCTATATTAGAAACAGACGAAACTATACCAACTAATCCTTATGGTGAAACAAAGTTAGCTGTAGAAAAAATGTTGAAATGGTCAGAAAAAGCTTATGAAATAAAATATACAGCTTTAAGATATTTTAATGTAGCTGGAGCACATTTAAGTGGAAAAATTGGTGAAGATCATACAGTTGAAACTCATTTAATACCATTAATTTTACAAGTGCCTTTAGGAAAAAGAGAAAAAATAGGAATTTTTGGAGAAGATTATCCAACAGAAGATGGGACATGTATTAGAGATTATGTTCATGTTATGGACTTAGCTGATGCACATATAAAGGCTTTAGAAAGACTTTTTAATGGTGGAGAAAGTACTGTTTATAATTTAGGTAATGGAGAAGGTTTTTCAGTTAAAGAAGTTATAGAGTGCGCGAGAAAAGTTACAGGGCATAATATACCAGCAGAAGTATCAGAAAGAAGAGCTGGAGATCCAGCAAGATTAGTTGCCAGTTCAGAAAAAGCGATGAAAGAGCTAAAGTGGACTCCTAAATATAGCTCTATAGAAAAAATAATCGAATCTGCATGGAATTGGCATAAAAATAATCCTAATGGTTATGAGGATTAATTATGATAGAGAATACAAGAATATTTAGATTTGATGAGATAAATTCTACAAATGTATATTTAAAAAATCTAAATCCTAAACGTGATTTAGATTTAGTAATAACAAAAACTCAAACTGATGGAAAAGGTAGACGTGGAAATAAGTGGGTTTCAGAAGATGGAGCTGCAATATTTTCTATAATACTTCAAGATAGAAAGAAAATGGAAATGTTAGAATATACTAAGATGCCACTAGTTATGGGGATTGCAGTATTAAATGGTATTAAAAATTTTCTTATTAAAAATAATAAAGAGAGTGTAGCTAATCTACTTTCTTTTAAATGGACTAATGATGTTTATTTAAATTCAAGAAAAATAACAGGAATTTTAGTAGAAAAATCAGATGATTTCTTTATTGTAGGAGTTGGAACAAATCTCAATAATAAAATACCAGAAGAGTTAAAAAATT
>CAMTJB010000066.1 GCA_947072715.1 uncultured Fusobacteriaceae bacterium
ATATTAAGATGGAAGAGTATAGTATATTAGATTATGCAAAAAAAATAGCTTTAGTACCTCAAGAGTTTGATACTCACTTTAATTATTCAGCAAGAGAGATAATTGAAATGGGACGTTATCCATATAAAAAAAATTCTAATGAAGATTTGGTAGGGAAAGAGATTATAGACAATTTTATATGTAAATTTTCTATAAAAAAATTAATTGAAAAAAGTATAATTGAGATGAGTGGTGGAGAGAGACAAAGAGTGCTTTTTATAAAAGCATTAGTCCAAGATACTGATTATATACTTTTAGATGAAGCAACATCTAATCTAGACCTGTACAATACTCATAAACTTATGCATGAAATATTAAAAGAGATTAAAGAAAAAAATAAAAGTGTAATAGCGGTTATTCATGATATGAATTTAGCTTCACTTTATTGTGATGAGATAATAATGTTAAAAAATGGAAAAGTAATTGCAATGGATAAAAAAGATAATGTTCTTGTAAAAGATAAAATAAAAGATTTGTTTAATGTAGAATCTGAAATTATCGATGTCCATGGAAAAAAAGCTATTTTTTCATATTTGAATACATTTAAAGATAATAATTAAAAATAATAATTAAATAAAAACAATAAAAACAGGAAGTAATTGAGGGGGATAAAATGTTTGATAAAAAGATTTATGTAGAAAGAAGAAATGAGTTATGCAAAAAGATGACAAAAGGAATAGGATTATTTTTAGGGAATGGAGAATCTCCTAGAAATTATCTAGATAATTGTTATGAATTTTCACAAGATTCAACATTTTTATATTATTTTGGTTTAGATAGATCAAATTTAGTTGGAATTATAGATTTTTCAACAGGAGAGACATTTGTATCAGGAGTAGACTTTACTTTAGATGATATGATTTGGATGGGAACTCAAGATACTATATTAGAAGAAGCTAAAAAATATGGAATAACTAAATTTGTTCAAGAGAAAAAATTAAAAGATTTCGTTTTAGATAAATCAGAGGGAACAGATGAAGATGATGAAGATTACTATCAAGAAATTCTTTATATAGAGCCTTATAGAGCAGACTTAACAATAAAACTAGCTGAGCTTTTAGATATAGAGGTTCAAGAAGTTTTAACTTACTCATCATTAAAATTAAAAAAAGCAGTTATCGACCAAAGAAATATAAAATCTTTAGAAGAGATAGCAGAGATAGAAAAAGCTGTTAATGTAACTAGAGAGATGCAATTAAAAGCTATGTCAATTATAAAACCAGGAATGTATGAATACGAGATTAAAGCAGAAGTTGAGAAAATTGCAGCAAAGCATAATTGTTCAACATCTTTTCAGACTATAGCAACAGTACATGGGGAAACGTTACATAATCATAACTACAATAATGTTATGGAAGAGGGACAACTATTTGTATTAGATTGCGGAGCTAGAACAAAGTCAGGTTATTGCGGAGATTTAACAACAGTAGTTCCTGTATCTGGAAAATTTAATGAGAAGCAAAAAGAAGTATATAATATCTTAATAGAGATGTTTGATGCATCAGTTTCAAAATTAAAGCCTGAGGTAGAGTATAGAGAAGCTTATTTAGCTGCATCTAGAGCATTAATAGAAGGGATGAAAAGATTAGGAATGTTAGTTGGTGAAACAGAAGAAATACTTGAAAAAGGTGCTCATGCAATAGTGTTTCCACATGGATTAGGGCATATGTTAGGAATGGATGTTCATGATTGTGAAAATTTAGGTGAAGATTTTGTTGGTTATGATGAAGGAAAGAAAAGAGATACAAGACCAGGTCATAGAAGTTTAAGATTAGCAAGAACTTTAAAAGCAGGTCATGTGTTTACTGTTGAACCAGGAATATATTTTATACCTAGATTAATAGAAAATTGGAAATCAAAAGGATTATTCAAAGAACATATAAAATATGAAGAGATAGAGAAGTACAGTGATTTTGGTGGAATGAGATACGAGGGTAACTTCGTAATAACTGAGGATTCATCAAGAAGACTAGGGAGTAATATGCCTAAACTTTACACAGAAATAGAAGAGTTAATGAATAAAAGATCATAATAAATATTATCTTATAATTAAAGTCTGAAGTAAGTGGGAGTGGTAAAATATGCTAGAAAGAGGTAGCGGGATATTAATACATATAAGCTCTTTACCTGGAGAGATGGGAATAGGAGATTTTGGTAAAACAGCTTATGAGTTTATCGACTTTTTAAAATCATCAAATCAAAAATTTTGGCAAATTTTACCATTAGGTCCTACTGGATATGGAAATTCACCATATCAATCATTTTCCTCTTTTGCAGGAAATCCCTATTTTATAGATTTAGAATTTTTAAGAGAAAAAGGATTTTTAAAAGAGGAAGACCTAAAAAATTTAAAAGATAACAATAATCCTAAATTTGTAGATTATGGATTTATATATCTAGAAAAAATGAGAGTTTTGAGAAAAGCATATGATAACTATCGTTCTCTTACTGAAAAATTAGATATGGAAAAATTCAAAAAAGAAAATCATTTTTGGCTTGAAGACTATTCTTTATACATGGTATTAAAGAAGAAGTTTGATTATAAAAGCTGGGAAGAGTGGCCATCAGAGTTTAAAAATAGGAATATTGAAATTATAGAGCAAGAGAAAGAAAAACAAAAAGATGAGATAGAATTTTATATATTTTTACAATATATATTTTATTTTCAATGGGAGAATTTAAAAAATTATTCTAATTTAAATGGAGTAAAAATTATTGGAGATTTACCAATTTTTGTAGCTTTGGATAGCTCAGATATATGGGCTAATAGTGAGATGTTTTTACTGGACCAAAAGAAGAATCCTTTAAAGGTCTCAGGATGTCCTCCAGATTTTTTTAGTGAAAAGGGTCAACTGTGGGGAAATCCATTATATAACTGGGATAAAATGAAAGAAGATAGGTATTCTTGGTGGGTTTCTAGAGTGGGGCATTGTTTCAAATTATATGACGTTATAAGAATGGATCATTTCAGAGGTTTTGAAGCTTATTGGGAGATTCCAGCAAATTCAGAAGATGCCATAGGAGGAGCTTGGAAAAAGGGACCAGGAATAGATCTTTTTAAAGAGATTAATAACTCTTTAGGAAAGAGAGATATAATTGCGGAAGATTTAGGCTTTATAAGTCCAGAGGTAAAAGAGCTTTTATTAGAAACTGGTTTTCCAGGAATGAAAGTATTACTTTTTGCCTTTGATTCTAAAATCGACAGTGATTATTTACCACACAAATATAATGAAAATTCAATTGCATATGTTGGTACTCATGATAATGATACAGTTGTTGGATGGTATAAGAATGCAAATATAGATGATAAGAGTTACTGCAATAAATATTTTGAAAAATTAAATTTAATAAAGTCACAAGAGATAAACTGGAGATTTATTGAGGCTACATGGAGTAGTAATTCAATAGTGTCAATAACCCAGATGCAAGATTTAATAGGATTGGATAACTTAGCTAGAATGAATAAACCAGCAACAAATAATGGAAATTGGAGCTGGAGGCTAGAGAAAAAATTTATGACTCAAGAATTATCTCAAAGATTAAAAAAAATAACCAATATTTATAAAAGATAAAGGATATTATTAATTTTTATTAAATATAATTATATTATAAAAAATTATTGGAGGTCTTAAACATGAAAATATCTGCTCATGAGATCAAAGAGGGAGTAAATAAGTATTTGCTTCTAGATTTTTCTGTAAAATTAGAAAATGCAGAAAAACATGAAATATACCAAGCATTAGCTAAAACTATTTTAGAAAAATCAAGTATTAATTGGCTGAATACAACTGAAAAATATTTAGAAAATAAGCAAGTCCATTATTTCTCTTCAGAGTTTTTAATGGGAAGAGCCCTAGGAAATAATCTTATAAATCTAGGAATAATGGATAGTGTGAGATTAGCAATGGAAGAACTAGGCTTAGATTATAATATAATTGAAGATTCTGAAGAGGACGCAGGAACAGGAAATGGTGGACTAGGTAGGCTAGCAGCATGTTTCATTGAATCTTTAGCTACATTAGATTTACCTGGAAGAGGTTATAGTATCAGATATAGAAATGGTATTTTTAATCAAAAGATAGAAAATGGTTATCAAGTTGAATATCCAGAAACATGGCTAAAGTACGGAGACCCTTGGTCAATAAAAAAAATAGGGGATGAAGTAACTGTTAAGTTTAAAGATTTTTCAGTGAGAGCAATACCTTACGATACACCTATATTTGGTTATGGAACTGAAAATGTAAACACTCTTAGACTTTGGGAAGCTGAACCAATGATAGATCTTAACTATTCAGCCTTTAATGATCAAGATTATAATACAGCACTATATGAAGTAAATAGAGCTAGGGATATATCAAGAATTCTTTATCCTAATGATTCAACAAATGAAGGGAAAAAATTAAGATTAAGACAACAATATTTCTTTGTTTCTGCTTCTTTGCAAGATATTGTAAAAAAATATAAGAGAGTACATGGGGAAGATTTTACAAAGTTTGATGAATATACAGCTATTCAATTAAATGATACTCACCCTACAGTTGCAATTCCAGAGCTTATGAGAATTTTATGTGAACAAGAAAGATTATCTTGGTACGAGGCTTGGGCAATAGTAACAAAAACTTTTTCATACACAAATCATACAATTCTGGCGGAAGCATTAGAAAAATGGTGGATTGGTCTGTATGAGGATATATTACCTAATATATATAATATAATTAGAAGAATAAACGAGCAGTTATTAGGTGAGCTTAGAACTATATATCCAGATGATGATGCAAAGCACCACAGAATGGCTATAATTCAAGGAGATTTAATACACATGGCATGGCTTGCTATCTATGGCAGTTCATATGTAAATGGTGTTGCAGCATTACACTCTGAGCTTTTAAAAAGTGAAGTATTAAAAGAGTGGTATGAGCTATACCCAGAAAAATTTCAAAATAAGACCAATGGAATAACACAAAGAAGATGGTTATTACTTTCTAATCCTGAATTAGCTGAGCTTATTACATCTTTAATTGGAGATGGCTGGATAAAAAATTTAGATGAATTAAAAAAACTAGAAGGCTATGTAAATGATGAAGAAGTTTTAAATAAATTTATAGATATAAAAAAAGAAAAGAAAATACAGTTTTCTAAATATTTAGAAAGTCATCAAGGTGAAACAGTTGATACAGATTCGATATTTGATGTTCAAGTAAAAAGATTGCATGAATATAAAAGACAACTTCTAAATATATTTCATATAATTGATCTATATAATAGATTAAAAATAGAACCGGATTTAGATATGATACCTGTAACATATATATTTGGTTCAAAAGCAGCACCAGGTTATAGAAGAGCTAAAGCAATAATCAAACTAATAAATGAAGTAGCTAAAAAAATAGATAATGATCCTTTAGTTAATAATAAAATAAAAGTTATTTTTGTGGAGAATTATAGAGTTTCCTTAGCACATTTAATTTTTCCAGCAGCTAATATTTCTGAACAAATTTCAACAGCTGGAAAAGAAGCTTCTGGAACAGGAAATATGAAGTTTATGCTTAATGGAGGAATTACTTTAGGAACTTTAGATGGAGCTAACATAGAAATAGTTGAAGAGGCTGGAAAAGAAAATAGTTTTATATTTGGTCTTACAGTGGATGAAATTAAAGAGTTTAAAAAGCAAGGATATAATCCATTAACTTATTACAGCAGTACACCGGGATTAAAAACTGTTATAGATTCATTAGTTGATGGAACTTTTGATGATGGTGGAAAAGGAGACTTTAGAGATATCTATAATTCACTACTTTATGGAACAGATTGGCATCAACCAGATGAATATTTTGTTTTAAAAGATTTTGAAGCTTATAGAAATATTCAGAAGAGTGCTAATAATGAGTATAAGGACAAACTAGGCTGGGCTAGAAAAGCATGGCTAAATATAGCCAATGCAGGAAAATTCTCTTCTGACAGAACGATAAGACAGTATGCAGAGGAGATTTGGCATATTGCTCCAGTTAAAATTGAAGAAAATTAATAAATTATAAAAATCAAATGAAAAATTCTAATATTTTAAATAAATAAAAGTATAAAAGGTGAGGTGAACTTTAATTAGTCCACCTCATCTTTTATTAATATATAATATAGTTATTTATTATCAACATAAGCTTCTTTAAAGTAATACTGACCTAAAGGAGACACAGCAACATTTTTAACTACAGGATTAATACATGCAATTTTTACGTAGAAATATAATGG
>CAMTJB010000067.1 GCA_947072715.1 uncultured Fusobacteriaceae bacterium
CTATTGCTCTATAGGAACTTCTAAAGAACTCTTTTATTTTTTCACTATCAATTGATATAAAATCGAATCCAGAGCTAGTATTTTTATTTTTAATTAACTCTAAAAACTCTTTAATTAAATCATCCATTAACTATTACCCCCGTTATATCAAAATAGACTTCCCCATTAGCTCCATCACTGGACGTTTTTATAGATTTAATTATAAATCTCGGTTCATCTCTCTCAATCTCTTTTTTAGCTGCTATTATTCCTGCAAGTTCTATAAACTCTACTGGCTGGTCTACCAAGTCAGAATCTATTCCTTTTTCTCTATTCAAAGGAACATTTCCCTTATATCTACTCAGAATATTTTTAACATTTTCTTTTACTTCTTCTTCTAAGCTCATTCCAAACTTATATTGTTTTTGCTCTGTATTTGTTGAGAATTTTATAACATTTTCCATTTTTACTCCTAGTTGTACTCTAGCATTTCAATTCTAACTTCTTTTACAATTGATGTTCCTATCATTGAGAACCTTTTATCCATATCATCTAAATTTGTTATTACATATTTTTTAACATTTGAAGTATTTGTTCCCAGGTAAAAGGTAAAAGGGATCCCCTCTTTTGCATAAGATATAATTTCTTCTACTGCAGCTGTTGGATTAGACATTAATGCTGTTAAAAGCTGCATATTGAAAGAAATACTTTGTAATCCTTCTCCCGTAAAAACAAGTTTAGGTTTTCCATTAAACATTTGTATTTGTTCCCAATTATATGTATTTTTTTTACTTAGATCTTTTATAGTTTTAGTGTAAATTTCAGACACTACAAATAAAATAGGCTTAAAAGCTAAAAAATTTGAAAGTTTTACTGGTAATTTACTATTCTTATTTATATTTATATGTTTATATGTTACATCTGGTTGAAGTGCTCCTACAATCATACTTTTACCTCTCTATTACTTTGGTGGTGATGTATCTTTATTTCCATCATATTTATGAAAATGGACTAAGAATGAAATTCCTTTGCAAATAACATTTGTTAATGTTTCTATAACTCCAGAAACTGTTAAAGGTCCTGCATGAGACCAGTTGTCCGAAGTTGTAATTATCTTTGGTGATTGAATATTTAGACTTTCACTTGCATAAATATTTATTTTCTTACTTTCTATGTTTATGTTATTTACTATTGATAAATCTAGAGTTCCATTATTACTGTCATATTTGACTTTGCTCCCATCTGAAAAAATAACTATTTCTATTCCTTTTCCAGCTTCAAGTGGTGGCTTGTCTACATCATCGTAGCCACCTCCTAAATACCATCCTACACCATAACTTTTAGAGTCATAAATAGCTATTCCGTTTTCGTTTATCTCTGGCATTGAATACTTTTTAGTACTTGATGTTCTACCTTGAAAAACCAGTAAATCTGGTGTAGTTCTATCTTCATCTTCTATATATAATTTAACAGTACCTTTTTCATGATTTATTTCAGAGACTAGTCCATTTTCTGTTATTATCATATTTCATAACCCTCCCAGTTGCACTGCCTCATATCTAAGCTAAAGACTCCTGTTTTTAAATTAACACTTGTTCTTTGAACTATGTATTTCCCATTTACAAGCTTTCCAAAATTTGATAATAAAACTGTGTCTCCTGGGTAATAGAAAATCCCTTTATAGAGTAGTGTTATATTTACTAGAATATTCTTGTTATTTTCTTTTTTTAGCATTTTAGACGCAATTTTCTTTAGGTATGCTTCTTTCTCCTGTTTATTCTTTCCAGTAACTTCCTGAGAGTATACTTTCTTTAAAATTCTTTCATTTTGTGCACTATATCCTTTAATATCTTTTATATAAAATGAACTTTTTATTATCTCTCTTGATTTAGGGTCTTTATAATAAAGTTCACATTTATTATAGATTTTACTATCTGATGTTTCAAAAGTTGCTGGAGTAGATATATCTTCAATATAAATAGTATCTACTATTTTACTTTTTTCTTGCATTGCCTCTTCTGCTAATATCAACTTATTATTATTAAAAAGTTTTATATTAATTTCCAATTCATTGCATAATCTTTTTAATAAATCCCAATATGTTTCTTGTGATCTCATGTTTTCAGATTCTTCATATCTTAACTCTTCTTTAGCTTTTCTTTTCTCCTGCTGAACTATTCCATAGGTCCTCTCAAAAGATACTTTATATACAAGTTCCAATCCACACTCTTTTACAATATCGGTTGCTATCTTTTTTAATGAGCAATTAGTCCATGTTTTAGTATAGAACTCAGTTAGAATTTTGCTTGAAGTGTCTACACTTAAAGTTCTTAATTTTATCTTATATGGTGGCATCTGATATTCAATTGTATCTACTGTAAACTCCCCTATAAAGACATTGTTATAACCAGGAAGGTCTACAAAACCAAGAGTTTTCCAATATGCTTCAACTTTATCTCCTTTTTGGGGCAAATAGTCATTTAACCATTTCTTATCACGATCTAGTATCTCTACATCAAAGCTATCAATTTCATTTATACTTTGGTCAAAAGGAGCTGAAATTAAATCTTTTTCTATTTCTGCTGATATATTAACGCCTTTATATTTTAAAACTAAATTGCATCTTCTTCCCATTTAATCACCTTTCCCATGGGGGGATATTAGATATTTCATTCTCTAAAATGGGGATGCTTAGCTCTAATCCAGCAGGTAATACTGGGATTCCTGAATATTGAGGATTAGCATTAAGTATTATTGAAAAGTTACTAGAGTTCCCATATTCTAGGTAGCTTATATAGTCCCAAGTATCTCCTTCATCTGTTATATATTTCTTAAAACTCATACTATCTTCTCCTCATTCTTTCTTTTTCCCATTTTGAAAACTCTTTTTCAAAATCTCTAAATGTTGATTTCGCTACTTCCGAAATGGAATCTTTATCCATGTTTCCATTAATGTTATAAACTGGATTAAAACTAAAGTTACTTTTTGTGTTTTCATTTGTATAGTTGCTATTACTAGATGTTCCAATTAATCTTCCTGTTGCTTCCCATAAGTTTCTACTATTAGCACTTCCATTAATTGGTATTAGAGCTTCCGCTCCTGCTTCTCCAAAAATTCCAACATGACTATCATTAAATATTCCTCCTCTAGCATGTTGTGGCAAATCATAATCATTATTAGGAATAATCTCCCTATCAAAAGGGTTTCTTCCTGCCTTCTGATAAGTGGCTTGCATTTTCTCCCCCATTAAACTTGGATTTTTCTTTATTGCTTCCCTTAGTTGAGGAGTTGCATTTTTTTCATAAGCGTTTATAACTGCGTTATCTGAATCTCCAAAAGTTAGCATATCTACAAATTTTTGAACTTGCTCATCATAACCTAGAAGCTTTATTAAATCATTTATTAACTCTCCTATTGCTGTTCCTATTGTCCAGCCTGCACCAATTGCTCCTAAAGCCCCTAATGCTCCTGACATTGATTTAACATTTACTTCTTGCTTTGCTAAACTTGTTAGAGCTCCTACAGTCTTTTTTCCTATTGCTGTTTCTGCTATCCAGCCTGCTGCTTTCATAACTGTAATAAAGCTATTAAGTGTTCCACTTACAATCTTGAGTCCTGCTCCAAAAGCTATTAATCCTACAGTTCCATATAGGAAAATTTTCATATATCTCTCAAACTTTGCAGGATCTTGTTTTTGTAATTCAACTAACTTTTCTGATAGAGTTTTTAAATATCCTATGAATTTGTTTATCTCTGGGAGTAGAGTAGTTCCCAAGTTAGTTGCTAATATTTGAGATACTCCTTTTAAGTTTTCTAAAGCATTTGCTGTAGTTTTTAGTCTCTCTTCATACTCTTTATCCATACTGCTTTCAAATAGTTTCTTATTCTTCATTGCATCTAAGTTTTTCCTTAAATTTTTAGTACCATTTACTAAATTTGATACAACTGTGATAGCCTCTTGTCCAAATAACTCTTTAATGACTCCCACTTGCTTGGATTTATCAAGTTTAGATATTCTTTCTAAAACTTTTATAAGAGTCCCTTCAGCATTCTTTTGCATATCTTTACCAACTGTTTTATAGCTTAAACCTAACCTTTTATATGCATCTGCTTGACTATCAGTTGCTGCATCTGCCCCTGCAAGTGTTACCATCATCTTTTTTACTCCAGTTGCTGCTACATTTGCATCCATATTCATATCTAAAAGAGTTGCTCCTACTGCTGCTGTTTGTCCTGCTGTAAATCCTGCTATTTTACCTAAAGAACCAACTGTATTTTGATATGTGATTAATGGAGTTGCTGCTGCTCCTGTTGTATTTGTTAAATAGTTTATTTGATCCAACATCTGTTCAAGCTGTGGAATTGTCATTCCAAAAGCTTGTTTCATTCCTAACCCCATCTCTGCCGCTTGCTGTTTCTCCATATCCATTGCAACTGCCATTTTAGTTGTCAAAACTATATTTTCTTCTACGTTTTCTAGTTTTACACCTCTTTGACCTGCTGCAGCTATTGATCCATATAAATCTGTAAGAGATATTGCCATCTTCTTTTCTGTTATAAGTTTTTGCATTTTTGATTTAAATGCTTCTTCTTCTTTTTTATCTTTAAAATCAAATTGTTTTTTAACATCTGCAAAGGCTGATTCAGTATTTATTGCTTGATAAACTAAAGGAGTTAAAATAGTTGCGCCTACTGCTCCTGCACCCATAGCTTTATTTCCAGCATTATTTATTCCTTTACTTGCTGATTCTAGTTTTTTTATTGTTTTTTTTCTTCTTTCAATTCTTTCTTGTTGCTCTTTTAATTTATTTATTTTCTCTAGTTCTTTAGATGTTTGATTATATTTTTTATTTCACTCTTCAACACTCTTTTATTCTTTATCAATTTGCCCAACATAACTATTAATTTTGCTTTTTTGATTTACATAAGATGCACCTAATCTTTCTAATTCTTTTTCTAAATTCTTATATTTTTTAGCTAATTCTGGGCTTTTATCATCTTTCATTTCTTTGGAAGTTAATTCAAGTCTATGTCTAACTTTTTCCATTTCACGTTCTGTATCTTTAAAACCTTTATTTAATTTACTTAATTTTTCAGGACTCTCAGCTATTGATTTATTTAGTTTTTCAATATCTTTAGCTGTTTTAAGCTGTACTGCTCCAAATTTTGCTTCAACTTTAGACAAGTCTGAAACTGCTCCTTGCGCTTGTCCTATTGAACTTTTAAAATTTGAAGAGAGTTTTGCTCCTATTGCAAATTCTATCTTTTTTTCATTACCTGGCATTCTCTCTTCTCCTTTTATTCTTTATTACTAACTATTTCTATCCATTCATATAAATCTGAAATTGGAATCTTTAAAAAATAGTTAGTTCCATTTCCAGTTCTCTCATGCAATCTAAATCCTATTTTCCTAATAACTCTTCCAACTTCTCCATCATTTCCTGTGTTATCGTTGCTGAGTCCGAGTATCCTATAAAACCCCTAATTTCTCTCACAATCTGATTAAATTCATTTATTGGTAGTTTTATGAAATCTGAATAATCAACTCCTAATACTTGTGATGATAATTCAGCAATATATTGATCTGAGCTTTCTTTAATTCCATTAAATGCAACAAATCCTTTCTTTAAAAAATTCTGTTCTGCTGTTATCACGTGCTCCCCAAGAATCATATCTTCTGATAATTCAATTTCTGTTATTATATTTTTTATTTCATTTTCTATTTTTGTTATTCCATTTTTTAATATAATCTTTTTCATGGTCTCTCCCTTACATTCCAATTTGACTTCTTATTTCTGCTAAAATATCTATTCCATCTATAGAATCTATCATTGCAAAAGGATCTGCATGTCTTACTTCTTTCCCATCTATTGATACTTTAACTGATAGAACATTAAATTTAACTTTTGCTCCACTTCCTTTCCCTACCTCAGCATTTCCTGTATCTATCTCTTGCATTTGCATTCTAAAGTCCATTATTAATGGAACATTTTTATATTCTCTTGCGGAACCATCATATAGCTGTAAAGAACCTTTAAGTGTATAGTCCTTTGCCTTTGGAGTGAAACTACAGTTTTGAGAATCAATATTTCTAAAATCCATCTCGAAAGTTATTGCTTCAAAGTGTCCGTCAATTACAACATCAACTTTTCCTCCGATTCCTGCTC
Organism: uncultured Fusobacteriaceae bacterium; assembly: GCA_947072715.1. The sequence continues at coordinate 6,148 of CAMTJB010000067.1, forward strand.
CTTCTACTGTGTCTTTTAAATATGTGAATTTAGGTAAAGTTGCTTTAGCTACTCCAAGTAATCTATCACTTTCTTCAAACACATTAAAATTGTTCATTTTTGTTGGTATATC